>JBIIDF010000173.1:0-6446 GCA_044238535.1 Vicinamibacterales bacterium | reverse complement strand
ACCGCAGATGGCTCCCTGGGATAGACCGGGTCTCGTGAGTGACCGCCAGCCAGTCGTCGTGCCAACGAATCGCCTGTGACGAACCGCTGATGTGTTCCGTGGCTCGTCCCGGCGTGCCGTGACGAGCGATCGTGCGGCCAGAGGCATCGACCACTTCGCCTGGGCGATAGATGAAGCACTGGCCACTGTCGGATTCCGGCGCAAGGATGGGCGTCCAGTTCTTCTCACAGACGCGCGGAGTCCGCAGCATCCGTCGGATGCGGGTGTGTCGCCATTCCGTGTGCTGGGCACCGACGGCGTCCAGTTTGCTGAAGACCTGCTCGGGGAGACCGTCAGGGTCGAGCTGTCGGACCGTGGCTGAACACCACAGCCCGTCCCGCCTCGGAATCAGCCGGACATCCTCGAAGCCGATCACCATCGGGTACGCGACCGGCAGGTCATGCGGGGGCAGGAGCTCGGCGGTGTCGGTGCAACTGTTGAGCGGTGAGTCACCGAGACGACACAGGAAGTTGCGCGTGGCAATGGGCTGTGCGCCATTGACCTCGCCCGTCTCGGTATTGCGGATGAGATACCGGCCGTCGGCATCGATACGGTAGTTCACGCATCGGATGTTCACCCACAGCGATGTCTCGTGCAGGCAGACACTGGGATTCATGGCCACCCAGCCGGCGGGCGCCGTAAAATCCACCGCCGTCCATCGGAAGGACGGACACAGCTGGCCGAGCCGCTGCACGTAAAAATACAAGTGGGTCCGTGCGGCCTCGCGTGAAGCTGGGTAGTCCGGATGGAGGGCCTGTTCCGACGCCGCCCGGTAGCCGGCCATGAACTTGCCGGCGACGTAATACCCGCAGATCGCGATTTCGTCCTTCAGACCGGCCCTGTAGACAAACTCGTTGACAAAGAGCTTATCGTCGGGGACTGGAAGAGCGAGTCCGGCTTCCGCGAACAGCAGCGCCACCGCCTGCTCGTCTCGCTTCCCTCTGAAGTGCCTGGCGAGCTCGTAGAGGGCCTCGGCCCGCTGCGGGCGCAGGGCGTGCGCCCGCAGCATGGCTGCCAGAAAATCCGCCTCGCGGCCACACTCCTTGAGGCAGAGCGCCTTGCAGAACTGCGCGTGCCACACTTCCTCGTCCCATCCGCCCGCCGCGACGCGGCGGTCATACCAGTCGATGGCTTCAGCCGGTCGACCCGCATCGCGGTAGCTGTTGCCAAGGTAAAACATGTACCGGGCGTTCTCAGGCTCCTCCTGCAAACCGGCCGTGAGCAGGTGAATGTCGCGGGCGAATTTGTCTGGCCGATTGGCTCCGTCGGCGTGGTCGGTGAAGTCGGCCACCGATGCCGGAATGATGCCTGCGCTCGGGCTGTCGAAGTATTCGTGCGTCACGCCACGATAGGTGCCGTCATTCGCCATGGACACCAACCGGACGTTGGCGTAGACGAGGCTATGGGCGCGCTGGTACATCTCGTAACACGCACCGCCTCTGGGTGCCATGAACGCCGATTCGTCATAGACCTGCAGCTGCATATCGGCATCCATCAGCAGGAGGTAGTCAGGCCGGTGGGTCGCAGCGAGCTGACGCGCCCAAGCCAACGCCGCGTTGCGCGCCTGCGACCAGTGTACGAACGGTGCGTCCGTCAGTGCGCCGGGAATCTCGTGCCGTCCGAAGAAATCGATGATTCGCTGGCGCGTGTCATCCGTCGACCCCGTATCGACGATGGCCCAGGACGACACGAACGGAGCCACCGATGCCAGAGCGCGTTCGATGCGGCTGCTCTCGTTCTTCACGATCATGTTGAGGCAGAACTTCATACGGGACTCTGACGCGTGCACGACGACATCCTATCCCTGATTCAGCGTCGCGCAGTGCGGATGCCTGTCGCGCCGGCTGCCGCACCGGCGCCACGCGACGACTGCGCTACAGGATGCGACGCTCGACGTACACGCGGTCCTCCCAGGTCGTCCACCGGGGATTGGCGGCACGCATCCGCCGCACATCGGCGTCGGTGAACGTCTGCAGATGGCCAGTCGGGCGCGCGTTATGGCGCGGCACCTGATGAAACGGGGCTGTCCCCGGCGGCAACAGGGGCAGCAGTTGGGTATTGAGATCCTCGGCCAGATGCTCGAGTCGAAGGCTCACCGTGTCCGCATCCACGGCGAAGTACTGCAACCACCAATCCGCGGCCACCCACGTTCCACCCAGCCGCAGCGAATAGTAGAGACCACAGCGGACGGGCTCGAAGTCGAGATCGGGAAGCCCCATATGCCGCCGCTTGTGATGCCAGTCGCTCACCAGCCAATCAGCCAGGCGCCGCGCTGTAATGAACCGCTGGCGCCCGCCCGCCCGCCACGTGGTTCGACTCTCGCGCAACGAGACAGAGTCATGCTTGGTGGGCGAATCGTCATTGTCCACGGTGACTTCGGCGAACCGTCGCTCACGGAAGACGTGAGTGAGCGACGTCCCGCCGGTCTTGGGGAGATGAAGCCAGAGAAATCGAGCGCCGATAATCACGGTCGGTAGTCTCAACAGGCACGTGCATCAACAATCTGCTGCAGACCTGTGACTGGTCACGGCCGTCACCCTGCCACGACGGGGACGGTCACAGCGTGCTGCGGCGGGCGATTGTGTCACACCGCGGGCCCCCTCCTCCACGGGGTCAGCGAACACGAACCGTCGTGCGTGTGTCCGCCTGAGCTCTGCTGTGTGCTTTGCGCCAGCGGAATCCTCGTTACCGACGGGCCCTTGCAGATCGCTGGCCTTCGAGCGACGCACTCTACACCGTTGCGGAGATGATGCGGCTCACCGACGGGAGTGACCAGATGCAACGGCGTCTGACCACGGCTCACGTTGTGATGGGCCCATGCTCCGCCACGCAGGAGACGTCCCTCGGTCTGTTTCCCGCCAACGGCGAGGTGACGGTTGTCGGAGCGGCAGCGCCGTGGTCATCTGGCGCCGGAGCATCGTGCGGCTGGGACCCCGACCTGCGCAGCTGGCGCCCACGACGTTACGCCCTGCCCCTGATCTGGGCAAGCGAACCGGCGCAACCATCAAGCCTGGCCTGGCATCGTCCTCGTTCCTGAGGACCCGGCGAGCGTCCTCTGCGCAGGTGGGCGCCTCCGGCCTCGTGAGCGTGATGGGGGAAAGGAGACGACCTTTCGGAAGACAGTGCAGACCAGCGCCGAACGCCGAGCACGCTACGCGGCTGCCAGTCGCGAGAGCACGGGTGGGCCTCGCTTCGGGGCACGCGGCCCGAGGCGTCCGTCCGACGGCGGCGCAGCGCGAGCGCGTCAGCACCCAGGCGCCAGCGGCAGCGTTCCCGAGGAGGCTTTCACTCCGGTGTGCGCGAGGCCAGCTCACGCGCCGCCTGCTGCAGAGACGCCCTGTCGAGGCGCTCGGGGGGCAGGCTGATGAACTGTTCCAGACGCTGGCGGATCAGTTGCATGGTGTGGCGGAAGGCCTCGCGCTGGGCCACCGCATCGCCTCCGGCGGCCGAGGGGTCAGCGTAACTCCAGTGAGCGGTGGCAGGGTGGCCTGGCCAGCAGGGGCAGACCTCCCCAGCGGCGTTGTCGCACACCGTAATGACCAGGTCCATGGGCGGCGCATCGGGCGTGGCAAACACGTCCCAACGTTTGCTCGACAGACCGTCGGTCGCAATGCCCGCTGCTCGAAGGACTTCCAGACCGATGGGGTGAGGTTGCGAGTGCTCGCGCGGGCTGCTGCCCGCAGAGAAGGCCTTGAAACGCCCATGGCCCAGATGGTTGAGCAGGGCTTCCGCCAGGATGCTGCGCGCCGAGTTATGCGTACACAGGAACAACACGTGGATCGGTGTCATGGGTGCCCCGTTCCGGAATCCGATCGAGCCGTTCGTCAGCAGCAGCCGCTGCCAGGGGCGCAACGGGCCGTGACGCCGGTCGTTGAGGCCTGCACCACGGGGAGTCCGGTGACCGGTGCGACCTCCGGCGCACAACACAGGTCCATGGCCTGACAGGCCGTGTGTTTGCTGCCGGCGTAGAGCGTGAGGGTCTGACCGTCACTGCTGCCCGACTGCATCGGATACTGGGAAATGACGCCCGCCTCGTGCTCGATTTCCACGGGCAGTGTGAACGATGGCAGCACATCGCCCGCGAGGCGCACGATCTGCGCCAGCTTGTCGGAGGTCAGCCGGTGGTCCACATCCGTAAAGACCCAGGTCTGCAGGACACAGCTGTCCTCGCTGCGGCGCGTGCCGCCGCAGTCCATATAGTTCTTGCGCACATGCCCAACTTCGGTGACGTGAAAGTGCGGTGCCACCGCGTGCCCATCGGGCAATACGATGCGCAGGGCGTGCTGAGGATGGGCGTCCAGCAGCGAAAGCAATGTCTCGACGGTCATGGCGTGTCCTTTTCGTGAATGTGAAAGCAGCGATCGTCCCCGGGGTCAATCCCAGCAGGTGGTGGTGGCGACCGCATCCACCGCGCAGGCCTGCCCCTGGCAGCAGTTCTCGGTGAGATAGGCCACCACGGCGTTCATCCGGGCAAAGTCGGCGCGGTAAATCAGGTTGCGCCCGCTGCGCTCCTGACTGATCAGACCGGCGTAGTGCAGTTCCTTGAGATGAAACGACAGCGTCGCCGCCGCCATCCTCAGGCGGACCATCAAATCGCCGGGCAGGACGCCCTCAGGGCCGGCCACGACCAGGGCGCGAAACATGCGCAAGCGACTCGGATGGGCCAGCGCGGACAGCGCCGTGACGGCCTCTATTTCTTCCATTGTTCTATAATAATCGAAACATAAGGGCCCACAGGCAGAAAAACGCCAGTCCCCTTGCAGAGCCACGCGGGCTGCGCGAGCCGCCCCTACCTCCAACCCGTAAACCCCTGTAGACTCTGCGGGGCCGCGGTGACGGCCACAACATCTCCATGCGCACGCCCACACCCTCGTCCCCGCCCCCCGCCGCCTCCGCGGATGACCAGCTCGTCAAAGGCATCGGCCTCTGGGGGGCCACGTTTCTTGTCATCGGCAATGTCATCGGCTCTGGCATCTTCCTCACCACAGGCGGCATGCTGGCCGAGCTCCCGTCGACCACGCTGCTGCTGACCGCCTGGGTGGCGGGCGGATTGCTCGCCATGGCCGGCGGCCTCACCTACGCCGAGATGGGCGCCATGTATCCCCGGTCGGGCGGGCTGTATGTGTTTCTCACCGAAGCCTACGGCCCGGCCATCGGATTCCTCTTCGGCTGGGCATGCATGCTGGTGATCCTGACGGGCTCGGTCGGCACCGTCGCCGTCGGGTTCGCCGAGTATTTCAGCTACTTCTTTCCGTCGCTCAGCACCGCCCACATCCTCGTCAGCGTGCCCATGCCCTGGGGCGCCTGGTCCATCAGCGCCGGACAGCTGGTGGCCGCCAGTTCGATTGGGGTCATCGCGGCCATCAACTACGTCGGTGTGAACAGCGGCAATGTATTGAATGCCGTACTCACCGTGGCCAAGATCGGTCTGCTCGTGCTGCTGCCGCTGGTGGCGCTGGCCTACATGCGCGTCGAGCCGGTCTATGCGCCGATCGTGCCACCGGACACCGCGCGGCCGCTGGTCTCATTTGGCATCATCATGATCGCCGTCATGTGGACCTATGAAGGCTGGTACTACGTGGCCTTCGCCGCCGGCGAAATCAAGGATGCGGCACGGAATGTGCCCCGCTCGCTCATCTACGGCACGGTGGCGCTGACCCTGATCTACCTGGCCGTCAACCTGGCCTACGTTTACACCCTGTCGGTGGAAGAAATGTCCGGCGTCACACGCATCGCCGAGAAGGCCGTCACGGTGCTCGTCGGACCGGCAGGTGCGGCGCTCGTGGCGGCGAGTGTCGTCATCTCCACCTTCGGGTGCAACGTCGCCGCAGTCATCACCTGCTCGCGCACGTGCTTTGCGATGGCCACCGACCGTCGCTTCTTCCCCATCACCGCCCGCGTGCATCCCGTCTACCGCACCCCCCACATCGCGCTCATCGTCACCAGCGCCTGGTCGGCGTTCCTGACACTGACCGGGGGCTATGAAACGCTGTTCACGTATGTGACCTTCGCGTCGGTGCTCTTCGGCGCACTCGGCGGCGCAGCGATTTTTGTGCTGCGGGCACGACGGCCAGACGTGCCACGGCCCTATCGGGCGTGGGGCTATCCCGTGGTGCCGGCCCTGTACGTGCTGGGGTCGGTGGCCCTGGTCTGGAACACCCTGATCGAACGTCCCGGCGCCTCGATTGCCGGCCTCGGCCTCGTGGCCCTGGGCCTACCCTTCTACTGGTACTGGTCGCGGCAGGACGCGGCCGCGGGGCGTTCCTAAGGGCATCGCAGGAAGGCAGTCCGCAGGCACACCCAGGCGCGTGTCACGCCCGTCTGCGGGTATCACTCATCTAGACGTCCTCGACACGGAGCATCGCTGATGGCCCATGTGCACCCCGGCCGCTTCACGGCCGACCTCG
>JBIIDF010000172.1:0-6455 GCA_044238535.1 Vicinamibacterales bacterium | reverse complement strand
TCGTCGTTTTTCCGACGCCACCTTTCTGATTGGCAATGGCGAGAATCATGAGGCACCCAGGCGCAGACGTAGGCATTTTAGGCAGGCCGTCGCGCATCGTCAAGGCGGCATCGACGGCGGCCGACGGGGCTCGTCGCTAATCAAATGGCCTTTAGCCCTTAATTTTCATCAACTTACGCGATTTGTCGGCCGGCCGACATGCCTACATCTTGTACTTGCCCATGTCGTCAGGGTCGAGGGCCTCGAGCCAATGCTGGAGCCGGTCCGTATCCTGCTTCTCGCTCGACAGATCCACACTGCGAGCCTGTTCGATCACCTTGGGATCCACCATGATGGGCGCACGGCTCCTCAGTGCCAGCGCAATGGCATCACTCGGACGTGCGTCAATCGCCGCAGGGCCTGCCAGCGTCGTCAGATGAACGACGGCAAAATAGGTGTTCTCGGTGATGTCACTGATCACCACCTGATCGACCGTCGCCTGCATGTCGTCGATGACGTTCTTCAGAAGGTCGTGCGTCATCGGGCGCGGCGTCTGCACATTCTCAATCTGGAGGGCAATGGCGTTGGCCTCAAACACGCCCACCCAGATCGGGAGTACGCGCTGTCCGTCTGCATCCTTCAGAATCACGATGGGCATGTTGGTGATGGGGTCGACCATCAGGCCTTTGACGTTCATCTCAATAAGCATGTGCCGTGGTCTCCATTTCGCCCCAGACGCTGTTGGGGCCGGCTCGTTTGATTGTGACGCGCACCAGTTGGCCCACCAGCGATGGTTCGCCAGGGAAATTGACCACGGTGTTTCCGCTGGTGCGCCCAGACAGTTCCCATTCCCGACGTCGACTCGTGTGGTCGACCAGCACCTCCACGGTCTGACCGACGGACTGTTCGTGCAGGGTCCACTGAATGCGTCGCTGGATCTGCTGCAGCGCAACAATCCTGCGGGTCTTTTCCTCGTCGGGCACGTCATCGGGCATGCGCTTCGACGCCAGGGTGTTAGGACGTTCTGAGTACTTGAAGGAAAAGATGCTGTGATACTGCACGGACTGGACGAGTGACAGGGTGTCTTCGAAGTCTTCGTCAGTTTCGCCAGGAAAGCCGACGATCATGTCGGTGGACAGTTGCACACCAGGAATGGCCGCACGGATACGGGAGACGGTCTCGAGGTACTCGTCGCGTGAGTAGCGGCGGCGCATGGCCTTCAGCACGCGCGTCGAACCAGACTGCACCGGGAGGTGCATATGCTTGCAGACCTTCGGCAACGATGCCACGGCCTCGATGAGTCGCGGTGTGGTGTGCCTGGGATGGGGACTGGCAAACCTGATGCGCTCGACGCCCGGCACGTCATGAACGGCTGCCAGCAGGGCCGGAAAATCGCAATCGGGATCGTCTGGTGCCTGATAGTGATTGACGATCTGCCCGAGCAGTTGAATCTCGCGACGACCCGAAGCGGCCGCCTCGGCGGCTTCCTGGAGAATCTCGGCCTTCGGACGCATGCGTTCGTGGCCACGGGTATAGGGCACCACGCAGAACGCGCAGAAATCGTTGCAGCCCTCAATAATCGTCACGTAGGCCTTGACCGGGTCCGCGCGACGGGTGATTCCCAGAGGAAATGATGGCTCGTCATACGGGGTGGTCACATCGATGACGGGGGCCGACGCACGACGCGCCTGCTGTTCCGCCACCAGGACCGGCAGCATCTTGACCCGCTGTGTCCCCACCACCAGATCGATGATTCCGGGCGACCGCTTGAGAAGGGCGGCGCCTTCCTGCTGGGCGACACAGCCGGTCACCGCCACGATCGGGTCACGCCCGGTCTCTCGTGCCAGTTCCCGAAGCTCGCCCAGTCGTGTGTAGAGCTTGTCTTCGGCGCGTTCGCGCACGCTGCAGGTGTTGACGATGACCAGGTCGGCATCACGGTCAGAATCGGCGGGGTCGTAGCCCGACTGCTCGAGCAGGCCGGCCATCCGCTCCGAATCGTGCACGTTCATCTGGCAGCCGTAGGTTTCAATGAAATACTTCACGTGGTCTTTCGCCCCTTCGGACTTTCGCCTTTCGCTTTTGGCTTCTGTTCGCCTTTCGCCTCGGCGGCCTGCAGCAGTTCCTCCGCTCCCGCTCGGGCCTGCGACCCTGCGTCGGCGCCTCCCATCATGCGCGCCAGTTCGGCGACACGTCCCTCGCGTGAGAGTCGGTCGACAGACGTCACGGTGCGACCACTGCCCGTCTGTTTCTGAATCAGGAAATGCGTCCGGCCACTGGCCGCGACCTGCGGCAGGTGTGTGATGCAGAGCACCTGGTGGTGGCGCCCCAGCGCCGCCAGCTTTTCGCCCACGACCGTGGCCACTCGCCCACCGATGCCGGCATCGACTTCATCGAAGATCAGCGTACGGGCGGTGCCGGCACGACTCGCGTTCGCGGCCGTCAGCGTTTTGAGGGCCAGCATGACGCGCGACAGTTCGCCCCCCGATGCAATCCGGGCCAACGGGCGAAGGTCCTCTCCCACGTTGGCAGACAGGAAGAACTCAGCGGTGTCTATTCCCCGGTCGTGCCACTGTGACTCTGAGGGATCCGACTGCAGTCGAATCTCGAACCGGGCCTGGGCCATGGCGAGCTCGGCGAGCTGCGCCTCGAGGGCCGCGGCCCATGTCCGGGCAGCCTCGTGACGTTTCGCTGACAGGGCCCGTGCCGCCGAGAGAAACCGTTCACCCTCCACCCGCAGTCGCTCGTGCAGCTGGCTGTCGCTGTCTCCAGACGAGGCCAGCAGTGCCTGGTCATCGGCGAGCGTGTCCCGCCGGGCGATGACATCGGCCAGGGTGGGACCGTACTTGCGCTTCAGACGGTCAAGCAGGGCCAGCCGGTCCTCGACATCCTGCAGCCGCTCGGGCGACCCTTCGACAGAGTCGGCGTAGTCCCGAATGGTCAGGGCGAGGTCTGTCAGCTGGGCCTTGAGATCTTCTCGGGCAGCCAGGGCCGGAGCAAAGCGGTCGTCGAACGTGGCCAGGTCCGCGACTCGCTTCCAGACACGCTCGAGCGTGTCAATCGCGGCGTGCTCTCCCTCGTAGAGGTCCCCGTAGCTTTCCTGGCACAGGCGTTGGATCCGGTCTGCATTCCGCAGCACCTGTCGTTCGGCGGCCAGCGCCTCGTCTTCGCCTGGGAGCAGCTGCGCGCGAACGAGTTCCCCCAGCTGGAACTCGATGAGCTCGCGACGGGCGTCGCGTTCGCGGTCGTCCATGCGCACGCGGTCGAGACGCTGCCGCAGCTCCTGTATTTGGTTGAATGACCGAGCAATAGCCTCGCGCTCCTGCGTGAAGCCTCCGAGGTCGTCCAGCACGAGCAAGTGCTGTGCGGGATCGAGCAACTGCTGATGCTCGTGCTGTCCGTGCAGTTCCACCAGCGAGGCGGCGAGGTCCTTGAGGCCTGTTGCCGTGGCCAGGGTGCCGTCGATGAACGCACGGCTGCGGCCTTGTGACGTCAACTCACGGCGGACAATCACTTCGCGGCCGTCTGGGGTATCAAAGACCGCCTCAACGGCGGCCGTGTCGGCGCCGGTGCGAATCAGATCCTGGGCCGCTCGTCCCCCCAGCAATAGGCCGACGGCCTCCACCAGAATGGACTTGCCGGCACCGGTCTCACCGGTCAGAACGTTGAAGGCGGAGTCGAACTCGACAGCCACCGACTCGATGACCGCCAGATTGCGGATGGAGAGGTAGCGGATCATGGCCAGGGGGTGACGCCATCACCAGGGGGCGTGTTTGCGCGAAAGTCGAATGCTATCACGGGTTTGACAGAATTTCTCGAGACGTGTTAGGGTTGCACGGAATCGCGCTCTTTCCCAGCAGCGCACATCCAATCGAGACGGATTCGGAGGCAGTGCTGTGCCCGCTGCAGCCCCCAGCAGTGATGTGGTCCGACTGATTGCCGAGGCCAGCCTGATTTCCCAGGCCGTCCTCGTCATTCTGGTCATCTTTTCGGTCGTCGCGTGGGCGGTCATTAGTAACCGCCTCGCTGCGCTCAGTCGCGCGCGTAAGCAGTCGGCCCAGTTCATCCAGGTGTTCCGGACCAGCGCAAAGTTTTCCGACGCCCAGGCGGTCTGTCCCTCCCTTTCCGCCAGCCCGCTGGTGGGGATGTTTCAGGCCGGCTTCGCCGAACTGAACGCGCAGTTGCGAACGCCGGCCGCCGCAAGTCACGTCGAGGCCGCGACCGGGCGCCCGACCATCCGGAGTCTGAACGCCATCGATCGTGCGCTGCTCCGCGCCTCCTCCTCCGAAGTCGCCAAACTCGAGCGGCACATCACCTTTCTGGCGACGACGGCCAGCATCACGCCGTTCATCGGCCTCTTCGGCACGGTCTGGGGCATCATGACCGCCTTCTCGAACATCGGCGCTCAGGGTTCCACCGACCTGTCGGTCGTCGCCCCCGGCATTGCCGAGGCGCTCGTCGCGACCGCCATGGGGTTGTTCGCGGCGATTCCCGCCGTTTACTTCTATAACCATCTCACCTCCGGTGTGAAAGCGCAGGCGACGGAGATGGATGACTTCGCCCTCGAGTTCCTCAATATCTGCGAAAGGAACTTCAGCTAGTGCCGAAAGTCATGACGCCCGCCGAACCCTCCGGCGGCCGGCGTGGCCGAGGCCGGCGCGTGTCGACCTCCCTGTCGGAAATCAACGTGATTCCCCTGGTCGACGTGATGCTGGTGCTGCTCATCATCTTCATGGTGGCCGCACCGATGCTGCAGCGGGGCGTCGAAGTCAATCTCCCCGTCGCCCGCTCCGCGCAGCGGATGTCCGAGGAGCGCCTCTATGTGACCGTGCCGGCCAGCTATCGCGACACGGGCAACGTCTATATCGACGATGAAGCCATTCCACGGGACGTGCTGGCGGAACGTGTGCGGCAGCGGATGCTGAACCGTGACCAGAAAGAGGTCTTCCTTCGCGGTGACGGCACGGTCCAGTTGCAGGAACTGATGCAGGTGATGGATCGCCTCAAGGACGGCGGTATCGAGCGCGTCGGCATTGTCGCCATGCCGGCGGAACGCCCGCGAGGAGTCCGCTGACGTGGATGCCGTCTCGGCCGTCCTCGTCGAGCGGGGCCGCGACAGTCAGCCACTGGTCCCCACCCTGGGCTGGTCGATGGTGCTGCACGCCGGCCTTGTCGCGGCGGTGCTCGTCATGCCGTCAGCCTGGCTGGGCCAGCGCGTCGCGGACGAGAACGACGTGGTCATGCAGATCAGTCTCGGCGGAGCGGTGGGCCCACGGGACGGCGGCCTGAACACCCTTGGCGGCCGCCCAGTACAGGAGGCGGTCCCCGTCGAAGCCAAAGCCCCCGTCGAACCAGTGCGCCCCCCGGCGGCGAAGGCCCCGGAGATGGTGGAACTCAAGAAGGAAGCCCCCCGGCGTCCGACCAGCAGTGCGGCGACGCCAGCGCGAGACCCCAAGGGACGCACACCGACACGCGGTGCCGAGGTGCAGGCCGGGAACACCGTGGCGCAGACGGCTGGGCGCGGGCAGGGGTTTGGTCTCTCCTCCGGCGGCGGGGGAACCGGCGGGTATCTTGATGTCGCCAACTTTTGCTGTCCCGAGTATCTGGCGACCATGATCGACCTGGTGACGCGGAACTGGAGCTCGCGCCAGGGCGCGGAGGGCACGACGCTCATGAAGTTTGTGGTCGAACGTGACGGACGGATTGGCGGCGTCGAGGTCGAGAAGTCGAGCGGTGTACAAGCCCTCGATTATTTCTCGCAGCGCTCGCTGGCCTTGACGCGCCAGTTGCCACCGCTTCCTGCAGGCTATTCGGGCGACCGCCTGACCGTGCACCTGAGTTTCAGCTATATCCGATAGGACCCCCTGCATGACCCTCTCTCACCGACTTCTCGGGTGGTGTGCCAGACGGCGTCCTGGACGCGTCGTCGTGACGGCCGTGCTGGCGGCGGCCGGTCTCGGCGGTGGCCTCTGGGCGCAGCAGCCCCCGGCCTCTCAGGTGCCGCCCCAGGCGCCCACCAGTGTCGAGCTCCGCATCACGGGCGAACCCGGCACGCCACCGCGCCTCGCGGTCCCAGATTTGATTGCCCTCACCCCTGACAAAGAGACGCAGGAGGCGGCGGCCCTGATTGGGCAGGTGTTGTGGGACGACCTCAACTACGAGCGCGAGTTCTACATGATCCCGCGCGACACCTATCGGTCCATCCCTGCCCCACGGTCGCTGGCGGAGGTCGCCTTTCCACGCTGGCGCGAGCTGGGGGCCGACGGACTGGTGCTGGGCACGGTTCAGAAAGTGGCCGAGGGGATCCGCGTGGAACTGCGCCTCTTCAACGTACGCGCACAGCAGCAGACCTACGGTCGTGAATACGTGGGGGCGGCGGCCAATCCCCGTCTCTATGCCCACACGATGGCGGACGAAGTCCACGACTCCCAGCGCAGCCTGAAAGGCGTGGCCCGCACCAGGCTGGCGTTCTCGTCCGA
>JBIIDF010000171.1:0-6510 GCA_044238535.1 Vicinamibacterales bacterium | reverse complement strand
GGTCGATCTTCCGACCCAGGGCGGCCTGGCCGCACACGCGGAAATCGACGCCGGCCTTCTTGAGGGCCTGCATCATCGCGAGGTTGGGATTGTCCTGGCCGTCATGACGGGCACGGTAGGCCTGGTTGGTCATGATGTAGTCGGTCGAACCCTGGTGCAGCACGACGGCGATCTTGCGGTTGGCCGCTGGTACGCCGACCTTGGCCAAGGTATTCACGTAGCGGGCGACGGCGCTCAGCATCGGATGCACCGGGGTGTCCTTCGGATTGGCCGTGGCCATGTCGAACACCACTTTGTGGACGAGCGTGGTGCTGGGCATTTCCTTCGCGCCCGGCACATCGCGCGCCGGAGCGACGCCGGGCACGGGCAGGTCCTGCGCCGATGCGGCCGGCACGGCGGCGGTCAGCACGCCGACCAGAGAGAGGGTGAGGACAAGCAGACGCATGCGCACTTCTCCATGGCGCTGTGCGGCGGCACGCTGCTGTGCCGCGGCGACCTACGCCCCCCCAAGTGTACTCGCGTCGGGGGACAGCGGGGCAGCCGTGGCAAGATGTCGGCATGCTGACTTCCCCCGTCGCTCGTCGTATCCGTCGGCTGCTGAATCTGGCGCTGTGCGCCGCCCTCGCGGGGAGCGCCCCGGCCCCGGCCTTTGCCCAGGCGCCGACGCCCGAGGCCCCGCGGCTGCTGCCGCCCTCGCAGCAGATGACGCTGCGCGAGCAGTGGCTCGAGCAACGCCACGCGCAGTTGCTGCCGCTGCTGCGAAAGCATGGCATCACGATGTGGATTGTGGTGAACGAGGAGTTCCACGACGATCCGCTGACCAGCTGGGTAGCCCCGCCGCGTCCGTATGCCGGCAATCGCGATTTCTTTGTGTTCGTCGATGCCGGGGCGGCGGGCCTCAAGCGCATCGCCATCACCGGCTATGCCGAAGACAACCTCAAGCGCTTCTTCGAGTCGCCTGACGAGCCGGTGCCGGCGGATGTGCGCCTGGGACAGCTGATGGACGAGTTCGATCCGAAGACCATTGGCCTCGGCATCGGCGGCACACGCGGCGTGACACGGTCGCTGACCTTCGATACGCACGCGTTTCTGCGACGGGCTGTCGGCCCTCGGTATGTCGAGCGTTTCGTCAGCGCGGCTGACCTCATCGAGGAGTATCTCGACACACGGCTGCCGGAAGAGCGCGAGCACTACACGGCAGCAACGGCCATGACCGAATATCTTGTGCGGCGGGCGCTGTCGAGCGAGGTCATGACGCCGGGCGTCACCCGCGTGGGCGATGTGCGGCGATGGCTGTACGACGCGCTGGCCGCGCACGGGCTACGCACCTGGTTTCAGCCCGACCTGCGCGTGCAGAAGCCCAACCGGCCCAACGCCACATCGCGGGGATTTCTCGCCGTGGCGCCCGAGTCGACGCTCATCGAGCGGGGCGACGTGGTGCACGTCGACTTCGGCATCAGCTACATGGGGTTTGACACCGACTGGCAGAAGATGGCCTATGTGCTTCGGGAGGGCGAGCGCGACGTGCCCGACGGGCTGAAGCAGGCGATGCGGAACACCAACACGCTGCAGGATGCCCTGATGCGGCGGCACTCACGACCGGGACGTCTGGCGGGCGATGTCTACCTCGACACCATGGCCGAGATGGGTGAACGGAAGATCGAGGCGATGATCTACTCGCACCCCGTGGGGGCGCAGGGTCATGGCCTCGGGGCGTCGATCGATTTTCGTGCCTCGCAGCGCGCCGACATCGGGCAGCAGACCCAGCGTCGCCTGCGCGCGGGCTCGTACATTTCCATCGAACTCAACACGGCCACCGCCGTGCCCGAGTGGAACGGGCAGAAGGTGTTCGTGATGATGGAGGATGTGGCCTGGCTCGGGGACGAAGGCTGGACGTTCTTCCGTCCTCGTCAGGAGTCGTGGTACCTCATCCGCTGACACAGATGTGACGGTGGCTGGCGCACGTCGGTCATCGCACACGGTCCGGTGGACGCCGGTGCTGCGTGCGCTGTTCGTAGGCGTGGGCCATCTCGATGAGGGCCTGGTCCGCCCACATCCGCCCCAGCAGTGACAGCCCGACCGGATAGCGCCCGCCCATGAATCCGGCAGGCACGGTGACCTGCGGCAGCCCGGTGGCGGCGCTTTCCTCGCAGGTGCCGGGTTCGGTGCCGTAGCGTTCTGCGCCGCCTTCGTGTGTGTGTGGCCTGGCGAGATTGGCCGGATAGATCAGCGCGTCGAGCTGCTGACGGTCCATGAGGTCGACCAGCACCTGGCGGTAGGCCTCGCGTGCGGCGATGAACCGGGCCGTCGCGGTGTCGAGTTCGGCACCCTGCGGAACGGGGGCCAGCGCCGACTCGAGGCGCCGTTGTCCGGCCGGTGCCAGCTTTCCCGAGGCAATGAGCTGCTCGATGGTCAGCACGGCCTCACCTGGCCGGGCCCCCCTGGTCAGGTAGGCCGTCCATCCGGCCTTCAGCGAACCGGGTGCGGCACCACGCGCGCGTGCGTACACCGCGTCATAGTCGGGAATGGCGACGTCGACTACCGTCGCACCAGCCGCGCGCAGGTCGGCAATGGCGCGGTCGATGACCCCCGCGGCTTCCTGCTCGCCGGTGATGCCGACGAAGCGCTGCCGGAAGGCCCCGAGGCGTATGCCCTGCAGCGACGCGCGGTCGAGCCCGGCGGCGAATGACGCAGGTTTGCGGGCATCGGCCTCGGCGGTGATCGGGTCTTCGGCATCGCGGCCGGTCACCAGATCAAGCGCCAGCGCAATGTCCCTGACCGAGCGTCCCATCGGGCCTACCGCATCGTTGTACGTATTCAGCGGCATGACGCCGGCTCGGCTGGTGAAGCCGCGTGTCGTGCGGATTGTGGCGAGGGAGGCGAAGCCTGCAGGGTTCGAGAGGGAATTGCAGGTATCGGTGCCAAACGCCAGCGCCGCGAGGCTGGCGGCCGTCGCGGTCGCACTGCCCCCGCTCGACCCTGCAGTGCTGAGCGAGGTGTCGTAGGCGTTGCCCACGGTGCCCCCGACGGTGCTGATGCCGAAATCGCCAAACGGAAATTCGTCGAGGTTGGCTTTGCCGAGCATGATCGCCCCTCCGCGCTTCATGCCGGCGGCAATGCGTGAATCGAGCCGCGGCCGATGATCCGCCAGGGCCCGCGCGCCTCCGGTGGTGGGCAGTTCCGTCGCGTCGATGTTGTCCTTCAGCACGATGGGCAACCCATGGAAGGCCCCGCGCACCGTGCCCGACGCCCGCTCCGCATCACGCATCCGCGCGTCGGCCATGACACGTGGGCTGATCGACAGCACGGCCCGGAATGCGGGCCCGTGGCGATCGAAGCGGGTCAGCCGCGACAGGTACTCACGCACCACGTCGACGCTAGTGGCGTTGCCGGCCGTCAGGGCCGCCTGCAACTGTGTGATCGATTGCTCGACCACGGTGAAGGGCGGCAGGCGGGTCGCCTGGGGCCACTGCCAGTTCACGATTGAGGCGCGCTGGTACGGAGTGAGACCACGCAGATCCGGGGACGCGACCAGTTGCTGTGCGATGCGTGTCACCCGCGCAATTTCACTTCCGGCTGCAGGCACGCGGCGGTCGGCCCCGGCATAGACCGGATCAGACCACGTCGACAGCAGGGCATCGGTGCGCGGGATGGGATAGCCTCCGCGCGGGTCGTAGACTTCGCTCTGTCCCTTCACCACAAACGTCATCAGCGAGGCCGTGGCTCCCGCAGGGACCGTGATCGTGAACACATAGCCGATATGCGCCGGGTCATAGCCAGGCCACGCATCGGTGAAGGGGTTCGCGTACATGTCTCCGGCGCCGCCGAACAGTCCAGGAACCGTGCCGAGCACGTGCGCCGACGGGCCATGACCAGACGGTCCGCGCATCGGATCATCGACGGTGCGGGCGTTCTGCATCACGGTGACAAACGTGTCGGCCGCGTCGATGCGCCGATCGCCGCTTGAGGTCGTGGCCACCGCTACGCGCCCGCCGTCATCGAAGGCCCCGGTCGCCCCGCCCCACGCCACGCGCAGCGTGCGCGGCTCGCGGGTGGTGTTCCGGAACGTATCGACATAGCGCAGATAGTCGGCATCGCGGGGGGCAAACAGCTCGCGATCGATCACGAAGCCGTCTTCCATGAGGGGCGTGAGGCTGTCGACGCGCTCGGCGCCATCGTGGGTCAGCCCGAAACCCCGCAGCGCGCGGGCCTCCCGGGTCGAGGTGTCCTGCCACTTGAGATAGCCAAAGCCGTTGAAGGGATGCGACCGGCCGCCGGTGGCGATGCTGCCGCTGTCCTGCGCCCACGGGGAGGTGTCCTGCACATCCCAGAACTGTCCATCCGCTGACGGCAGCGGGGTGACGGCGGTGGCGACCTGCTGCAGCAGGCTGGCGAGAAGCGCGGCGACGAACAGGTGACGGACCATACGCATGAGGCGCAGTGTAGGCCCGTCTGTCCTGCCGGGCAACCTCAGCCGAACCAGCCCTCCCGTTCGAGGGTGGCCCACAACCGTTGGACGACCGCGCCACCATGCGCCGCGACCGCCGCTTCATCGTCTGCGACGAAGCGTCCGTGGAAAACCTGCACGTACCCGTGCGTCACGACGTGGCGTACCGACAGGCCGTGCCCGTACAGCAGCAGATTGAGGGGCTCGGGCGGCAACGCGCCGGTGCCGACGAGCAGGCTGCTGATATCGATCGACACGAGGTCGGCTTCAGCGCCGGGCCGCAGGCGTCCAAGGTCCGGGCGCTTCAGGGCCTGTGCCGGAATCAGTGTCGCGCTGCGCAGCGCGTCGGCCACGGTGGGCCGCCTGACCGGTACCGGACTTGAGGCGCGCACGAGGCTCTCGCGTGCCTGTCCGTAGAGCACGGCGAGCTTGAGATTCTCGAGATAGTCGTTTGAGTGCGTGTCGATCCCGATGTTGACGGGCACCCCTGCGGCGAGGGCCTCGGGCCAGGGCTGTGTGTCGCCTCCGGCCCCCCCGGCCGACGGGCAGTGTGCATAGACCACGCCGCGTGCGGCGAGCAGCGGACCGTCGGCGGCCCAGTCGACCCCGGCCATGTGTGCGCCGAAACAGGGCATCGAGAAGGCGCCGAGTCCGTCGAGCCACCGTACTGGCGACTGTCCCCAGAGGCGCTGGACGGTGGCGCTTTCCCGAGCCCCCTGCGCCAGGTGCAGGTGCAGGCCTTCGCCGACATCGCGTGCGGCCTGGATGAGCGCACGCATCGTCTCCGGCGTGTGTGTGTCGGTGGCGTGCGCGGCCATCTGCGGTCGAATCAGACCGTCGTTCCTGCGCGCATGCCTCAGGGCAAACGCCCGGGCCTCGGCAATCTCCCGCACCGTGTCTGGTGTGGCGTCGTCCAGCACCGCGTCGGTGCGGCGATACCAGATGTCGAAGAGGCGACGCGTGCCGGGAATCATGGGTGCCGGATATCCGCGCGCGCGGAAGCGCGTGGCCACCCGCACGAACGACTCGGCCTGCCGGAGGCTGAGGCTCATGTCGAGCGTGGTGGTGCATCCGCTGCGGATCAGTTCGGCGAGGTTTGCGGCCGTCACCGCGTCGAGGTCCGCATCTGGCAGCTGGTCGAGCAGTTCCAGCGGGCGCTGATACGACCGCCCGCCTTCGATGATGCCGCGGGTGGGTGTGCCGCTGGCGACGTGGGTGTGGCCGCTGATGAATCCCGGCAGCACCAGGTGCAGGCGGGCATCGATGCGCGGCAGGCCGCGGCCGACGGTACGCCCCACCTCGTCGATGCGGCCATGGCGGACCACGATCGAGACATCGCGCTGCAGGGCAGCCGTATCGCCGCCAGTCGAGATCCACGCCCAGCCTGCGTCAATGACATACGGGCCTGACGGCGGACGCGGACGCGGCTGCGCCGTACTGGTCGATGGGCGCAGCACGGCCGACGCGGTACATAGGCCGGCAGCCGAGCGCAGCAGGTCACGGCGAGAGAGCGAGGCCCTACCGGTGCGGGTGGATTCAGGTGGTGCGGTCATGCGCAGGCGCGATTGCGGCCGTCGCGCTTGGCCGCGTAGAGAAGGGCATCAGCTCGTGCCAGCACGGCGGACACGTCGGTCTCGTCCGACTCGATGACGGTCGCGCCGGCACTGGCCGTCACGGGAATCGTCAGTGTGCCGACCTGCACGCGTGCGCGTGCGACGGCCGCGACCAGGCGCTGGGCCATGCCGTGGAGCTGTTCGGGTGTGACGCCGGCGGTCGTCACCACCGCAAACTCCTCGCCGCCGATGCGGAAGACCCGGTCGATTCCCGCGCGTGTCTGTGACGACAGCACACCGGCGACGGCTTGCAGGGCCCGATCGCCGGCGAGATGTCCGCAGGCGTCGTTGATCTGCTTGAAATGATCGAGGTCAATCAGGATGAGCGCGGCGTGTCTGCGCGCATCCCGGTTCGCCGCGAGGCACTCCTGTAGACACTGGTCACAGGCACGCCGGTTGGCGAGCCCGGTCAGGTGATCGGTGAACGCCGCGTCGAACAACGGCCGGAGG
>JBIIDF010000170.1:0-6517 GCA_044238535.1 Vicinamibacterales bacterium | reverse complement strand
GAGGCGGCCTGTCGGTCCGCCCGGAGGGCGGCGACCCGACCGCACAGTCGCGCACACACCTGGCACCAGGTCTTGCCGGAGAACACGCATGAGCGCGCCCTCCTCCACCCGTGCGCTTCGCATGGCCTACCTCGTGGCCTCGGTGGCTGGGGTACTGTTCTTCATCACGTCGGTCGGATTGCTCGGTGTCTGGCCGACGCAGATTCTGCGCGACCAGACGGCGCGCATGGCGCCTGAGGTGCCCCTGCGGCCGTCCGTCAGCGAATCGCGCGGCCGGCTCATCTATGCCCGTGAGGGATGCTCGTACTGCCATTCCCAGCAGATTCGCTTCACCGCGGCAGACGCCCGCCGGTTCGGTGCTCCGACTCTGGCGTGGGAAACCCAGTTCGATACGCCGCACATGCTCGGCACCCGGCGCATCGGCCCCGACCTCAGCCGTGCCGGCGGCACGCGGAGTCTCGACTGGCAGTATGCCCACCTCTACGCCCCGCGCGATGTGGTGCGCGAGTCGGTGATGCCGGCCTACCCCTGGCTCTTCGATGGCGCGGCCGACCGCCCGACCCAGGAGGCGCGCGACCTGGTGGCCTACCTCGACAGCCTTGGCCGGGCACGCGAAGTTGCCGGGCGCGAGGGCGACGCGCGCGCGAAAGACGGCTGCAACTGCGCCGACGACCCGATGATGTCCATGGCATTCGAGGGTCGCCTCAACAACCACCCGGCACGGGCCATCAGACACGGCGAGGCTCCGCCCCTGCCCCAGGATACGGAGGCCCTGCCGCGTGGCCAGGCACTTTACGCACGGCACTGTGCCACGTGCCACGGACCCGAGGGGCAGGGGAATGGACCGTCCGCTGGCCGCCTGCGGCCTGCCCCCAAGAATCTGGCCCAGCACGATTACTCGAACGCGCGGCTCGCGTCCGCCCTCTGGAACGGCGTCACCGGCGCGGCGATGCCCGCGTGGCGGGATCTGTCCCCCGATGACCTCGGAGCGCTTGCACAGGCCGTCCAGGCCCTGTCCGTCACCCGCGTCGAGCCCGCGCCCTCAGAAGCCCTGCTGACCCAGGGCCGCGAGATCTACGCCGCGCATTGCGCACAGTGCCACGGCCCCGATGGCCGAGGCGACGGGACCGCCGCTGATGCACTTCCCATGGTGCCCGCCAACTTCACGCAGCAGCAGGTGAGCCTGTCGGAGGCGGTCCGGGTGTTGCGGGAAGGTATTCCGGGTTCACCCATGGCCCCATGGACATCGCGTCTCACGAGTGCCGACATTCTGGCCACGGCGCATTACGTGCGGAGCCTCTACACGCCGGCGCTGCCCGGTCACCTGCGGAAATAGTGTGAACACCCTCAGCGATCTCATCGTGTGGGGCTCTGTGGGGCTGGTGCTGGCCTTCGTGGGCGCCTGGCTCGCGCTACCCGGATGGCGCGCGGCCATCGAACACCCGAAGTTCACCTTCCTCGACGACGTGCGGGGATATGATGCGAATCGACGGATGTCTCCGTCATCCAAGGAGCCGAGCCTGCCGTGACCCCCGCCCCGTCCCCTCGCGGAACCGGATGGTTCCCTGCCCTTGTCGCGGGTGTCCTCCTTGGCATCGGCCTCATCGGCGTCGGATTGCAGTCGTCCGGCACGCGCGCCTCGCTGTGGCGGCCCTCGGGGCCCTCGTCGGGTGGCGGTGATGCGGTGCCGGCGTCGATGATGACGCTGCCCGCCGAGGCCACGGAAGATTTCGGCCGCCGGCTCATCGCGCAGACCGCAGAACTGCTCGGGCCCGATCAGGCCGACCCGCAGAAGCGCTACATCAACAGCCGTCTCAATTGCGGCTCGTGCCATCTCGGCACCGGCACTGACCCCGGCACGCTGCACCTGTTCGAGACCGACGCACACTATCCGCGCTTTTCGGGTCGCGCCGGCCAGATGACCGACATCGAAGACCGCATCAACGAGTGCATGCAGCGCAGCATGAACGGCAAGCCGCTGCCGATGGACAGCGTCGAGATCATGGCGATGGCGGCCTACCTGCGCGGCCTGGGCCGGCAGTGGGACGCCATGCCCGCCTCGGCGCGCAAGGCCACAGAACCCGCCGCGTTCACGATGCCGGACCGTCAAGCGGACGTCGACGCCGGGGGCGAGGTGTATCAGCGTCGGTGTGCCACCTGTCACGGCAAGGACGGCCTGGGACTGCTGGCCACGGACGACAAGGGCAAGGGCTACCTGTTTCCGCCCGTGTGGGGCCCCGACAGCTTCAACACCGGGGCGGGCATGCACCGCGTGCTCACGGCCGCGCGCTTCATCAAGGCGCGCATGCCTCTGGGCGAAGCGACGCTTTCGGATGCCGAGGCGTTCGATGTGGCGGCCTACATCAATGCCCAGCCGCGGCCGACGATGGTCGGGCAGGAAAAAGACTATCCGGACCTGACGACCAAGCCGGTGGACAACGCCTACGGTCCGTATGCCGACGCGTTCCCGCTCGACCAGCATCGCCTCGGTCCGTTCAAGCCGATTGAGGCCCACTACAAGGCGTTGAAAGACGCCAAGGCCAAGACCAAGTAGAATCGAAAGATTGCGCCAAAGACGCGCCCACGCGCGTCGCGGGGGACCCGAGTTTCCGGGGCGAATCCGGCCTGGCCGGACGGCGACTTCCAACGCCGAGCCCGACAGCTAACCTCGCCGGCCGATTGGAGGAGTTGTGTCTACTGACAGTGCGCATCAGGCCCGTGCGGGCCTGATCCTCGGAGCGCTGGGCGTTGTCTACGGCGACATCGGCACCAGTCCGCTTTATGCCATCCGCGAGTGTTTTTCCGGGTCCCACTCGGTCCCCGTCACCCACGACAACGTGCTGGGCGTGCTCTCGCTCATCATCTACGCCCTGCTGATTGTCATCTCGCTCAAGTACATCGCGATCGTGATGCGCGCCGACAACCGCGGCGAAGGTGGCATTCTCGCGCTGACCTCACTGCTGCCGAAGCGGGAGAGCCGGCGCTTTGTCACGCCAGTCCTGGTGCTGATTGGCCTGTTCGGCGCGTCGCTGATTTACGGCGACGCCATGATCACGCCGGCCATCACCGTCCTGAGCGCGATGGAAGGGGCCGACGTGGTGTTCCCGGGCTTCCGCGACTACACCGTGCCGGCCACAGTGGCCATCCTCGTGGCCCTGTTCTCGCTGCAGCGGAGCGGTAGCGGCGTGGTGGGCTGGCTCTTCGGTCCGGTGATGCTCGTCTGGTTTGCGGTGCTGGCCGCGATGGGCCTCAGCTGGATGGTGCAGGCTCCCGAGGTGCTGTGGGCCTTTGACCCGCGCCATGGGTTCCACTTCTTCGTCGAGCATCAGTGGCACGGTCTGGCCGTGCTGGGCGCGGTCTGCCTCGTGATCACGGGCGGTGAGGCGCTGTATGCCGACATGGGCCACTTCGGCCGCTTCCCCATCCGCGCCGCGTGGTTTGCCGTGGTGCTGCCGTCCCTCCTGGTCAATTACTTCGGGCAGGCCGCGCTGCTGCTGGCCGACCCGGCTGCCGCCGCCAATCCCTTCTTCCTGATGGCGCCCGAGGCGTTCCGCCTCCCGCTCGTGGCCCTGTCGACCATGGCGGCCATCATCGCATCGCAGGCCATGATTTCCGGGGTGTTTTCGCTGACGGTGCAGTCCATCCAGCTGGGCTACTGCCCCCGCCTCGACATCTCGCACACCTCCAAGGAAACGATGGGCCAGATCTACCTGCCGCAGGTGAACTGGATGCTCTTCCTGGCCACGACGGCCATCGTGGTGTCGTTCGGCACGTCGACGGCGCTGGCTGCCGCCTATGGCATCGCCGTGACGATGACCATGCTGCTGACCACCCTCCTGCTGCATGTGCTGATGACCGAGCGCTGGCAGTGGCCCACCCCGCTGGCCTACGGGCTGACCGGTGTGCTGGTGGTGATTGACGGTTCGTTCTTCACCGCCAACCTGCTGAAGCTGTTCGACGGCGGCTGGCTACCGCTGCTGATTGGCGCAGTGCTGTTCACGCTGATGACCACCTGGAAGACCGGCCGCACCATCGTGGCGCGGCGACTGACGGCGCGGGCCCTGAAGTTCGATGAGTTTGTCGACAGCCTCGACACCCAGGCCCTGGCGCGCGTGCCCGGCACGGCCGTGTTCATGACGGCGCAGCCATCGGCCACGCCGCCGGCCCTGGCCCACAACATCCGCCACAACCGCGTGCTGCACGAGCGGGTCATTTCCCTGCAGGTATCGACGCAGCCGATTCCCTATGTCGCTCCGGAGGACAGGGTCGACATCAGGCCGCTGGGTCGCGGCATCTTCGAGGTGATGGTGCGCACGGGCTTCATGGAAGAAGTCGACGTCCCGAAGACGCTGGCGCGCGAGGCCGTGCTGCGCATTGATGACGAGACGACCTACTTCCTGGGACGCGAGACGCTGCTGGTGACCGACGCCCCGGGGATGGCGTCGTGGCGTGAACATCTGTTCGCGTTCATGGCGCGCAACGCGGGACGGGCCGCGGGCTTCTTCCGCCTGCCTCCGGATCGCATCGTCGAACTGGGCGTGCAGGTGGAAATCTGACGCGGCGGGCGTGGCGCAATCGGCCCGCGGACATGGTGTGCGCGGTGGCCGCCCGCGCTGCCCGTTGAGGACGCGAAGGCGACATCCCGGAGCCTGCCGTGAACAGGCAGACTCCGGGAGACGCGTGTACTAGCGCTTCGGCGCCGGTGCCAGCGTTGGGTAGGTGATGCCGAGCTGGTCGAGGTAGGTCGAGTATTTCGACGGGTCGTAGTAGAACTTCTTCATCTCCTCGCGGTAGCGGCCGAGGATGTTTGCGTTCAGGTGAATCGCCGGCTTGTCGTCCTTCGTGATGAAGGGGATGTACTTGCGATCCTTCGTCTGCACGTTGTTGAAGTAGTCCCACGCACCCTTCACCAGTTCGGGCTTGGTGAGCAGATCGAGGACGGTCATGGCCTGCACCTTCGCACCGGCGACAACGCCCTTGTGCGCGATGGGTGTGGCTGAGGCAATGGCACTCGACCAGTTGTGGCCGGGCAGACCCGGGATGTTGGCGGGATAGCGGAGCGTCACCGTGGGCACGTTCCACGAAATGTCGCCGATGTCGTCCGACCCGCCGCCGGTGTTGCGCTCGTTCGGCACCGGACCGCCCAGCGGCTCGAGCTCGGTGGCCAGCCCAGGGCTCGTCGGGTTGCCCAGATACTGCTGCAGTCCCCTGGCCAGCGCCTGATCGTCAGCCGTCCAGGTGGGCAGGCCCACCCTCCTGATGTTGTCGAACATCGTCTCGGCGACAACCTTGTTCATGTGCTGTGGCCAGGCGGAGCCCAGTGTGCGCGATGTCCATTTGGTGTTGGTCATCAGCGCGGCGCCATCCGCCATCTTGTTGGCGATGTCCCACAGTTCCTTGATATGCGGGTAGTCGTTCTCACGGAAGTAGTACCAGACGCTGGCATTCTTCGGCACGACGTTGGGCTGATCGCCACCGTTCGAGATGACGTAGTGCGAGCGCTGTGAAATGCGGAGATGCTCGCGGCGGTAGTTCCAGCCGGCATTCATCAGCTCGACGGCGTCGAGCGCCGAGCGGCCGCGCCACGGGGCCCCGGCGCTGTGCGCCGTTTCCCCTTCGAAGGTGTATTCGACCGACACCATCCCGTTGCCACCACCGTCGCCCCACGACACGCCGAGATTGCCACCGACGTGAGCGAACAGCGAAATATCGACATCCTTGAACAGCCCCTCACGGATGAAGTACGCCTTGGTGCCCAGCAGTTCCTCGGCGACGCCGGGCCAAATCATGAGCGTGCCGGGCAGCTTCTCGCGCTCCATCACACGCTTGACGGCCAGCGCTGCGACGATGTTGAGGGGCACACCGGTGTTGTGACCTTCGCCGTGACCAGGCGCGCCGGTCAGGATGGGATCGGGATAGACGACACCGGGCTTCTGTGAGGCCTGGGGAATACCGTCGATGTCAGAGCCGAGAGCGATGACGGGCTTGCCGTTACCCCAGCGGGCGACCCAGGCGGTGGGAATGCCGGCCACGCCACGTTCAATCCTGAACCCGTTCTGCTCGAGGATGCCGGTCAGGTACTTTGAGGTTTCAACCTCCTGGAACCCGAGTTCGCCGAAGCTGAACACGGAATCGACCATGACCTGGGCCATCTTGGCCATTTCGTCGACGCCGCGCACCGCGTCGGCCTTGTAGGCCGCCGTCTTGTCGGTCTGTGCGGCTGCCGGAACCGTCGAGAGTGCGCACATCGCACTCAGGACCCATACTGCACATCTACGCATCATGTCTGTGGCCTCCTGCTTGCCAGTGCGCACAGTCTATCGGGGCCGGGGTCTGGCGTCATCAGCTTCTTCGGCGCCGCGGCGATTGCCAGCGGCGGACGCCCGTGACACACTCGGGGCTACCGGAGCCTGCCATGCCGATTTCGCTGACTGTGAACGGAACGCCACATACCCTCGACCTTGAACCCGAGATGCCTCTGCTGTGGGCCCTGCGGGAACAACTGGGCCTGATCGGC
>JBIIDF010000169.1:0-6533 GCA_044238535.1 Vicinamibacterales bacterium | reverse complement strand
GGGCCCCTGCATAGTTTCGTAGTCTCTTCCGCCATGACGTCTACGACACGAACGGTACGCGCCCCCCGCGGCACAGCGATCAGCTGCAAGGGATGGCCCCAGGAAGCCGCCCTGCGCATGCTGATGAACAATCTCGATCCCGAGGTAGCGGAACGTCCCGACGAACTGGTGGTGTACGGCGGTACCGGTCGTGCCGCCCGCTCGTGGGAGGCCTTCGACGCGATCGTCGTGTCGCTGCAGTCGCTCGCGCATGACGAAACGCTGGTCGTGCAGTCCGGGAAACCGGTCGCGGTCTTCCGGACGTCGACGCACGCACCACGCGTGATCATTGCGAATGCCAACCTGGTGCCCAAGTGGGCGACGTGGGACACCTTCCGCGACCTCGAGGCGCGCGGCCTCACCATGTATGGGCAGATGACCGCGGGCAGCTGGATCTACATCGGCACCCAGGGCATCCTTCAGGGGACCTACGAGACGCTGGCAGAACTGGCACGCCGCCACTTCGGCGGTTCGCTGGCGGGCCGTCTCACGGTCACCGCTGGTCTCGGGGGCATGGGTGGCGCCCAGCCGCTGGCCATCACCATGAACGGCGGCGTCGCCCTGGTCATCGAGGTCGATGCCACTCGCATCGAACGTCGCGTGCAGAGCCGGTATCTCGACGAAGCCTGCACCTCGCTCGACGATGCCCTCTCCCGCGTCGCCACGTATCAGGCGACCCGGACGGCTCGGTCCGTGGGCCTCCTGGCGAACGCGGCCGACGTCCTCCCGGCGCTGGTCGCTCGGGGCCTCGTGCCTGATGTGGTGACTGATCAGACGTCGGCGCACGACCCGCTGGTCGGTTATGTGCCCAACGGCATGACGCTGGGCGAGGCCGCCTCGCTCCGACGGCACGACCCGGCCGAGTACGAACGCCGCAGCATCGCGGCCATGGGGGCCCATGTGGCCGCCATGCGCGCCCTGCAGGACCGCGGCAGCATCGTGTTTGACTATGGCAACAACATTCGTGCGCAGGCCGTGAGGGCCGGCGTCACCGACGCGTTCCGGATTCCAGGCTTCGTGCCCGAATACATCCGACCGCTGTTCTGCGAAGGCAAGGGGCCCTTCCGCTGGGCCGCGCTGTCGGGGGACCCGAACGACATCCGCGTCACCGACGACGCCGCACTCGAGATGTTCGCCGACAACGAGGCCCTGTGCCGATGGATTCGTCTGGCCGGTGAACGCGTGGCATTCCAGGGCCTGCCCTCACGAATTTTCTGGCTGGGCTACGGCGAGCGCGCACGGTTCGGCCTCAAGATCAACGAACTGGTCCGCACAGGCCAGGTCTCGGCACCCATCGTCATCGGGCGTGATCATCTCGACACCGGGTCGGTGGCCTCGCCGAACCGCGAGACGGAGGGGATGCGTGACGGCAGCGATGCCATCGCCGACTGGCCCATCCTGAATGCCCTGCTCAATGCGTCGGCCGGTGCCACCTGGGTCTCGGTGCACCATGGCGGCGGCGTCGGCATCGGATATTCGATGCACGCCGGCATGGTCATCGTGGCCGATGGATCGGCGGAGGCGGACGAAAAACTGCAGCGCGTGCTGACGTGCGATCCCGGCATGGGCGTCGTGCGGCATGCGGATGCCGGCTATCCCGAGGCCATCGAGACAGCCCGCGCACACGGCATGCACCTGCCGATGGTGACGCGCGGATGACGATGATGTCCCCGCACATGGGCCTCGAGCGGCGCGTGCTCGATGCTCTCGAGCAGTCACCCGCCCGGGTCGTCTGCGTGGTGGGCGGGTGCGGGACCGGCCGCACCACGCTCCTGCATGCCGTCGCTGACCGGTTGGGGCGTGACCGGTGCCAGTTCATCGATGTCGAACGTGCGGCCAGCACGCCTGAACGCTTCCTCCACGCGGTGCTTCATGCGTCTCCGTTCCTGACACCATCGGCGCCCGCGGCGCCGACGTCGGCCCGGGAAGCGTTCGATCGCCTGCTGCGGTTTTTCTCCACCGTCTCGGGAGACCGCCCACACACGTTCCTGCTGGACGAGGTGCTCGCCAGCCGCACGTTCGAAAGCTTTCCGGGGCTGCGTCATGCCCAGCGGGAACTGCTGTCCGCCGTGGCGGCCTCGCCGCACCGCTTTGTCCTGACCAGCCGATTCGTCCGTCGCACGCAGCACATGCTGCGCGATGTGGCATCGCGCGTCGACCTCATCACCCTGCCCCCGCTCGCGGTCGAGGAGGTGACGGCCATGCTGCCGCCAGGCACGGAGCGCGATGACGAGCGCCAGTATCTGGGCCAGACCGTGCACGCCCTCACCGATGGCCGAGCCGCGTACGTGCACGCGATGGTCACCGCCTCGTCCCGGATGGGCAGTCGCAGTGGCGATCCCATCAGCGCACTGACGGCCTTGCTGACACGCGACGGCGAACTCGCGGCCTGGTGCGCGCAGCGGTACGAATGGCGTCTGCAACAAGCCCGCGGCTACGGAGCGCTCAAAGCGATCCTGGAGATTCTGGCCGACGCCGAGCCCTTGAACCTGACAGAGATCGCGCAGCAGATGCAGCGCACGCCCGGATCGACGAAAGATTACCTGTCGTGGCTGGAAGATGTGGATCTGGTGGTGTCTCACCAGAAGCGCTACCGGTTCACCGACCCGCTGCTGCGGCTGTGGGTGCGGCTCTACTGTCGTCCCGAGCCGCCCTCGGTCGACGTCGTGGCGCGTGAAGTGCACACGTTCGCCGCCACCCGCCTGGCAGGGGCAGCCCCGGCCGTCGGCGGACGCTCCCCCGGCGACCGGCGGTCGGTTGGCATCATCGAAATCGACTAAAGACCGTTCGTGTCGCCCCCCAGGCCCGTCAGGGCCTGCGCCGCGGCGTGCTGCTCGGCGTCCTTCTTCGTCAAGCCCTCGGCCGTGGCCAGTGCCCGGTCAGCGACACGTACTTCGACCGTGAACACTTTCCGATGGTCGGGGCCCGTCGTCGCCACGACCTCGTACGTCGGCAGCGGCTGTCCTGAACGCTGCAGGACTTCCTGCAGGCGTGACTTGAAGTCGGTGCCGCGGAACCCTCGCAGCGCCGCCGCATCAATCTGCGGGGCGAGCGCTCCCAGCACAAAGCGGCGTGCCGGCTCGATCCCCCCGTCGAGATAGAGGGCCGCAATGAGCGCCTCACAGGCATCGGCCAGCAGCGCGGGCTTGAGACGCCCCCCGGTCTTCTCTTCCCCACGCCCCAACCGCAGGTAAGCCCCCAGCGAGACGCCTTCGGCCATGGCCGTCAGGGTCGTGGTCGAGACCAGGGCCGCCTTCAGCTGCGACTTCTGTCCTTCGGTGGTCTCTGGCAGCCGCGCGCACAGGGCCTCGGCCACCAGCAGGCCGAGGACGGCATCTCCCAGAAACTCCAACGACTCGTTGTGTCGCTGCGCGCCGGTGACATCCTCGTGCGCACGCGACTTGTGCGTGAGGGCCTGCTCGAGCAGCGTCCGTTCCCGGAACGGGTAGCCGATGGCTGTCTCCAGGTCGGCCACATCCGACACCGCAGGTGGTGAGGTGTCCTGCGCAGACGGCCCCTCGGGCACCTCGGGTGATGCCAGAACGCGCAGCGCCGCTGCCGCGTCGGCATCACGGACCGACAGGCACGTCTCCCCCAGCGGCGATGCCGTGAACGGAAACACGCCGGGGGGAGGGCCAGACGTCCGCCAGCTGTCGATGCCGTGGCTCCGCAGCAACCCTTGCACCATCTCGGCTTCGATCGCCGACGGGGTGCGGAACACCACAGACAGCCCTGCCGTCATGCCAGCCTCAGCAGAATCATGGTCATATCGTCGTGCGGAACGGCGTGGCCCGTAAAGACGTCGAGGTCACGCTCGAGGGCCGCGCGCAGTGTGCCGAGCGGCGCGTCCGCGTGAGACCTGATGACCTCCGCGAGTCGAGCCTCGCCGTAACACTCGTGGCCGGTAGTCGTCGCCTCGGTGATGCCGTCGGTGAACCAGACGAGCAGGTCGCCCGAGGCCAGCGACACCGTGCGCTGTTCCAGCATGCTGTCGAACATGTCGCCTTCGTCGAGCGTCAGCCCCACCACCATGCCGTCCGGCGCGAAGATGTCGACATCGCGGCTGCCGTGGGCCAGCCGCATCAGGGGCGCGTGACCGGCTCTGGCAAAGGTCAGTTCGCGGCGTTCGATATCGACTACCCCGTAGGTCATCGTGATGAACGATCGGGGATCGATGTTGCGCGACACAACCCGATTGACCGCGCGCAAAAACTCGCGGGGCTCATGATGCAGGTGTGCCAGTGACTGCACAATCACCTTCAGCTGCGCCATGTAGAGGCCGGCCGCCAGTCCCTTGCCGGCGACGTCAGCAATGAGCACGCCGAGCGTGGTCGGGGTGAGCGGCAGGAAATCGTAGTAATCGCCGGCCACCTCGCGGGCCGGCGAGCAGTACGCGAGCACGTCCAGACCGGGCAGGTGCGTCGGGGCCTCGGGAAGCAGACGCTGCTGAATGTCACGGGCCGCCCGCATATCCTGGTCGAGCCGCTCCTTCTGGGCCACTTCGCCGAGCAGTGTGCGCATCTCGGTGGTCATCGCATTGAACGATGCTGACAGTTCCCCCAACTGATCGCTGGCCCGCACGGGAATGACGTGGGCGAAGTCGCGTGCGCGAAGGCGGGCGGTACCGTCGGCCAGATCATCGACGGCATCCGTAATCTGCCGAGCCAGGGAAAATCCCGAATACAACGCGAAGACCTGCACAATGAGAAGGCTGCCTCCCACCAGCAGCAGGGCGGCCATGAGCGCCCCACCCACGGTGAGCCCACGAAATCCCGTCGGCGCATCGGTCACCTGCCGATAGACGGGCAGCAACCCTGTGGTGATGTTCATCGACATGGCGGCTACCTCGCCCGTCGACCAGTCGACCGCATCGAGGAACGCGAGCCACGACGTGCTGAGCAGACCCTGGTCAGGCGCCACGCGGCCACCGTCGGTCGTGGGCGCGTCGACGCGGCGTCCCACCAGCGTGGGACGCCACTGCGGATCGCTGCTGCTCACTTCGCCAATCGCCAGGCCCGTCAGGGCCTCCATCGCTTCCCGGACCTCCTGCGAGACCGGCAGGTCGACGACCACCGCCCACTGCGGTTCCTGCGCAGGCTCCAGGACCACCGCACGCATCACCGCCGTGGTGCCGAGGGTGCCGTCAGGTTGCGGGGCACGGTAGCCCACCAGCCCGGAAAAGCCACGGCAGGGCACCCAGGCCGGCAGCACGCGCGGCGAATCGAGGTGGGCCCAGGCCCCGGCCCGCCGCCTTCCCACGCGCACCGAGTGGCGCCCCTGCTCGGCGGCACACGAGAGCCCTGACACCGGGACGACCACCATGGACGCCCATCGGTAGCGCGTGTCGATTGACGTGGTGGTGTTCGAGTCGAGGACGACTCCGCGCGACGGCGCCCGCACTAGGGCGGCCACTTCCGCGCGAGCCAGCGTTTGCGTTTCCACCTGCAGCGTCGTCATGTGCTGACGGACGAGGAACGAGCTGAGGCTCAACAGCAGCAACTGCGCGACCAGCAAGGCGAAGGCCGCCGCCAGCGCCACCGGGACGACGCCGGCGAAGATGTAGGAGAGCACCAGCTTGTGGCGGACGCGCCACTCAAACCGGTGGCGCGCGCGTTGGAACAGCAGCCACAGCACCGCACCTGCCGCAGCCAGCCAGAGCATGCTGCCCAGTGTCCCGAGCATCTGCTGCCAGGCACTTGGTGTGCGTCCAGACAGCAGGGCGCCCCATTCGGCGACTTTGGCCACCAATCCGCCCATGACCAACCGCAGCAGCCAGACACGGGCGCGTGTCGTCTCGGCCGGCTTTGCCGGATTCACGCGGTGGCGTGCAGCATCTGCGGTGGAAGGAGCAGCCATGCGGCGTGCGGGCGCAGGAATTGCGCGCGCGAATCATATCAGAGTATCGTGGCTTGTCCGGAGCACTTCCCCCTATGAAACTCGACGCGCACGCCCGCTTCAGCACCCGCTGCATTCATGCCGGCCAGGAACCCGACCCGGCGACCGGCGCCATCATGACGCCCATCTACCAGACCTCCACCTATGTGCAGGAGGGACTGGGGCAGCACAAGGGCTATGAGTACGGACGCACGCAGAACCCGACCCGGATGGCCCTCGAACGCAACGTCGCCGCCATCGAAAGCGGCGTGGCCGGGTTTGCCTTCGCCTCGGGGCTGGCCGCCATCGATGCGGTGCTGACCCGGCTCGAATCGGGCGACCACGTCGTGGTCAGCGACAACACGTATGGAGGCACGTTCCGCCTCTTCGAGCGCGTGCGCCGGAAGTTCGGACTCGACTTCACCTATGTCGACACGTCCCATCTCGACCGCATTGCCCCGGCGCTGACGCCGAAGACGCGCTATCTCTTCCTCGAGACGCCCACCAACCCGATGCTGCAGATCACCGATCTCGCAGCCGCCTGCGACATTGCCCACACCCACGGCGTGCGCGTAGTGGTCGACAACACATTTGCCAGTCCGTACATCCAGCGCCCGCTC
>JBIIDF010000168.1:0-6624 GCA_044238535.1 Vicinamibacterales bacterium | reverse complement strand
GAAGCACTGGCCCTGCCGACCGAGGACTCGGCCCGCATTGCCCTGCGGACGCAGCAGATCATCGCGCACGAGACGGGCGTCGCCAACACCATCGACCCGTTCGCCGGGGCCTGGGACATCGAACGACGCACCGACGCCATCGAGGCCGGCGCGCGCGAGCTGCTCGACCGCATCGACCGCATGGGCGGCACGCTCGCCGCGATCGACGCCGGGTTCATCCAGCGGCAGATTCAGGATTCGGCATACACCGCACAGGTCGCCGTCGACCAGGGCGAATCGGTAGTGGTCGGCGTCAACCGGTTTCAGACCAGCGATCCGACGCGAGTGGAGGTCTTTGCCCTGGATGCGGAAATTGAACGGCAGCAGGTGGCGCGCGTGCAGGCCGTGCGGCAGCGGCGTGACGGCGCCGCCTGTTCGGTCGCGCTGGCCGCCGTCGAACAGGCCGCCCGCGGGCGTGACAATCTGGTGCCCCCAATCATCGCCGCGGTCGAGGCCATGGCCACGGTCGGGGAGATTGCGGATACGCTGCGCGGCGTCTTCGGGGAATATCGCGAGAGCGGGCTCGACCTCTAACCAGGTCACACACTGCCGGGGGAGGACCCTCCGGCAGGTGAGGACTCAGGCCATCGCGGGCGCTGTCGCGCTGGCCTGCGGCTGATACGGTGCCTGCCGATAATCTTTCTCGACCTGACCATCGCGGATGGAAATGACGCGGTGGGCATAGGCCGCGATATCGGGCTCGTGGGTGACCACGATGATCGTGTTGCCGCCGGCATGCAGCCGGGCGAAGAGCGCCATGATCTCGACACCGGTCTTCGAATCGAGGTTGCCCGTGGGTTCGTCCGCGAGCAGGATGGACGGGTTGTTCACCAGCGCACGGGCGATGGCGACGCGCTGCCGCTGACCGCCTGAGAGTTCATTGGGCCGATGTCCCATGCGGTGCGACAGCTCCACCCGCTTCAGGGCACTTTCGGCCTGCTCGAGCCGCGCCTTCTTCGACATGCCCGCATAGACCAGCGGCAATTCGACGTTGTGCAGGGCGGTGGCGCGTGGCAGCAGGTTGAAGGTCTGGAAGACGAATCCGATTTCCTCGTTCCGGATGCGCGCCAGTTCGTCGTCCTTCATCGTGCTGACCTCCTTGTTGTTCAGGAGGTAGGTGCCCTGCGACGGCGTGTCGAGGCACCCGATGAGATTCATGAGGGTCGACTTGCCCGAGCCCGAGGGACCCATGATGGCGACATACTCGCCGCGCTCGATGGAGAGGGAGACTCCCTTGAGGGCGTGGATCTCCTCATCGCCCATGACATAGGTCTTCCACAGATTGCGGGTTTCGATGAGTGCCATACGGTCTCACTAAAGGACGACAAACGGCGGAGATCGGTTCCCGGTCCTAGGCCTCGTCCTGATACTGGTCACGCAGGCGCGCGACCACCGACGGGTCAGCCAGTGTGGTCGTGTCACCCAGCGCCTTGCCTTCGGCGATGTCCCGCAGCAGGCGGCGCATGATTTTCCCCGAGCGGGTCTTGGGCAGATCGGCGGCGAAGATGATGTCGTCGGGCCGGGCGATGGCCCCGATTTTCTGGGCGACGTGCGCCTTCAGCTCGTCGGCCAGTCCCTCGGTCCTGTCCACGCCTTCCTTGATGGTCACAAAGGCACACAGCGCCTGACCCTTGATCTGATGCGGACGACCAACCACCGCCGATTCGGCCACCTTGGGGTGGTCGACCAGCGCACTTTCCACTTCCATGGTGCCGATGCGGTGCCCGGCCACATTCAGCACATCGTCAACGCGCCCGAGCAGCCAGTAGTAGCCCTCGTCATCGAGCTTGGCCCCATCGCCCGTGAAATAGGTGCCGCGATCCCATTTGCTCCAGTACTGCTGCACGAACCGCTCGGGGTCGCCGTAGATGCCCCGGAGCATGGACGGCCAGGGCTGCGTGATGGCCAGCAGGCCCCCGCCGACCGGCACCTCGTCTCCCTGCTGCGTGAGAATGCGGGCACTGATGCCCGGGAACGGCTGCGTGGCCGACCCTGGCTTCGTGTGGGTGATGCCCGGCAGGGGTGCAATCAGGATGGACCCCGTTTCGGTCTGCCACCAGGTGTCGACGACCGGGCACCGCTCGCGACCGATGTGCTCGTGGTACCACATCCACGCTTCCGGATTGATGGGCTCGCCCACCGACCCGAGGAGGCGGAGCGACGACAGGTCCCTCCGGGCCGGCCACTCGGTGCCCCAGCGCATGAACGCCCGGATGGCCGTGGGAGCCGTGTAGAAAATGGTGACGCCGTACCGCTCAATGAGATCCCAGAACCGGTCCTTGGCCGGCCAGTCAGGCGCGCCTTCGTACATCACAACGGTGGCGCCGTTGGCCAACGGCCCGTACACGACATAACTGTGGCCGGTGACCCAGCCGATGTCGGCCGTGCACCAGTAGACGTCATCGTCCTTCATGTCAAAGACCCACTTGGTGGTGGCGTAGGCCCCGAGCAGATACCCGCCGGTGGTGTGCACGATGCCCTTCGGCTTTCCGGTGGTGCCCGATGTGTAGAGGATGTAGAGCATGTCCTCGCTGTCCATCGGCTCGGGCGCACACTGGGCCGAGGCCCCATCCATCAGGTCGTGGTACCAGCGGTCTCGTCCCTCCCGCATGTGCACCGGAATATCGACCACGCCCCGGCGTACGACCACCACATGGGCGATGCTCGGGGTCTCCGCCAGGGCCTCATCGGCCATCTGCTTGAGCGGGACGATGCCACCGCGACGATAGCCGCCGTCTGCCGTCACGAGGACCGTGGCCTGTGCATCATTGATGCGGTCACGCAGCGACTCAGCCGAGAAGCCACCGAACACGACCGAATGCACCGCACCAATGCGGGCACAGGCCAGCATGGCAATGGCCAGTTCGGGAATGAGCGGCATATACAGGGCCACGCGGTCGCCCTTCTTCACGCCAAGGCCCTTCAGCACATTGGCGAACTGGCAGGTCTGCCGATGCAGATCGAAATAGGTGAGCGTGCGCCGGTCGCCTGGTTCCCCTTCCCAGATAAATGCGGCTTTATTTCGGCGGCCACCGGTCACATGCCGGTCGAGACAGTTGGCGCTGACGTTGAGCTTGCCGTTGACGAACCAGCGCGCATGCGGTGGTTGCCAGTCGAGCACCTGGGTCCAGGGTGCCATCCAGTCGAGCTCGGCGGCAAATCCCGCCCAGAAGGCTTCCGGGTCAGCAGCCGCCTGCGCATAGATGGCGGAATCGGACACATGGGCCTTCGCCGAAAACGCCTGTGACGGCGCGAAGCGACGGTGTTCGTGGAGCAGGGCCGACAGTTCAGACATGCGGCCCATTGTAGGCGGGCCGGGCCCTTCCTGCGCACCCGGGCGCTACGGGGTGGGGGGCGGGGGATCGAGCGGCGGCAGCGGGGGCGGGGCCCAGTCGATGGTCGGCATCGGCGGGGGCGGGGGCGGCTCTGGCTTTCGGAAATACATCGCGCCAAACAGTCCGCCCAAGGAAGCCATGGCCGAACAGACCAGGAGCAGCAGAACATTCCCGATGAACACCATCAGCCAGGGCGTGTCGTTCCCGGTGCCCATCGTGGCCAGCAGATTCTGGACTTCCGGCGGCAAATCGCGGGTTTCGAGGGCGCGCTCGACGTACCGCTGCACCACGGGACGCAGCAGCAGGCCAATGGGCCAGGACAGGACGACCCAGATCAGCGCACCCAGCACGCCCGCCCGGAAGCCGACGCCCGCGCCCTGACTGTTCGAGATGGGCAGCGGTTGCTGTTCCTGCTGCTGCTGTGCGGCGACGGCGCCGCCGAGCAGCAGCCAGGCGCAGCAGCAGTTGAACGCCCCGACGACCGGCAGCGCCGACAGCACCCCGAGGGTGAGTCCGCCCAGCACCTCGGGACGCTTCAGCAGGTGCATGGCTCAGTCGTAGTACTCGAGCCCGAGGTGTGTGATGAGCTCCTCACCCTTGAGATAGCGCAGGGTGTTCTTGAGCTTCATCAACTGGATGAACAGGTCGTGTTCGGGATAGACCTCTTTGGCGTGCATGGGCGCCTTGAAGTAGAACGACAGCCACTCCTGAATGCCCGACATGCCGGCACGCTTGGCCAGGTCGAGGAACAGCGCCGAATCGAGCACGATGGGCGCGGCCAGGATGGAATCGCGGCACAGGAAGTTGATCTTCAGCTGCATCGGGTAGCCGAGCCAGCCGACCAGATCGATGTTGTCCCAGCCTTCCTTGTTGTCACCACGCGGCGGGTAATAGTTGATGCGGACCACGTGTGACAGGTCCTTGTAGAGCTCGGGGTAGAGGTGCGGCTGGAAGATGTAGTCGAGCGCCGACTTCTTGCTTTCTTCCTTGGTCTTGAACGATTCGGGGTCGTCCAGCACTTCACCGTCGCGGTTGCCGAGGATGTTGGTCGAGTACCAGCCCCTGACGCCCAGCAGGCGGGCCTTGAGACCCGGCGCGATGACGGTCTTGATGAGGGTCTGTCCCGTCTTCATGTCATTGCCGGCCAGGGGTGCCTGCGTCCGGGCTGCCAGCTCGAGCATGGCGGGCACGTCGGCGGTCAGATTGGGGGCGGCATTGGCGAACGGAATCCCCTCGCTGAGCGCGGCATACGCGTAGATCATGCTCGACGGAATGGCATCGTCGCTCTGCTCAAGGCCCTGCTCGAAGGCGGCCAGCGACTGATGCACCGGCCCTTCCTTCATGAAGACCTCGGTGCTGCCGCACCACACCATGACGAGCCGGGTGCAGTGGTGAGCGGCCTTGAACTGCCGGATGTCGGCGATGAGCTGTTCGGCGAGGTCCTTCTTGTTGCGCCCCTTCTTGACGTTGGGACCACTCAGTCGCTTCACATACCGCTGGTCGAAGACCGCCGGCATGGGCTTGATCGCTTCCATTTCCGGGCGAATCTTCTCGAGCAACGCCGGCTCGAGCACGCCCGCGGTGCGGGCCGCGGCGTAGCAGTCTTCCTCGAAGATGTCCCAGCCCCCGAACACGATGTCGTCGAGGGTGGCCAGGTCGACGAAATCCTTGATCTTCGGTGAGCGCCCCTCGGTGCGCTTGCCGAGACGGATCGTGCCCATCTGGGTCAGCGAGCCGATGGCGGGAGCGAGTCCCTTGCGGATGGCAAACACGCCCGCGATCGTGGTCGTGCTGACGGCACCGAGCCCGACCAGGAGGACGCCAAGTTTGCCCTGAGCGGGCGCAATCTTTCCGGGTGTCTTCACAACGGAAAATCCTATCATGGGGGCATGTTCAGTCAGTTCTTCCGCTCCCTGAAGCGTCAGCGCACGATGGATCCGCTGCATGTGACGATGACCGGGGTCCGCCTGGGTGAGCGTTTCGTGCAGGTGGGGTGTGACGACACCGCGCTGCTGAGCGGGCTGGCCGGAAAGGTGGGGCTGAGCGGCACGTCGCTGGTGATTGCGCTGACCGAGGACGACGCCACGCGCGCGCGTGAGGTGGGCCGCACCGCTGGTGCCCTCATCGACGTCCGCGAGGTCGACGCCCGCGAGTGGGGCGCCGACGCCCACGGTCTTGACCTGGTCGTGGTCGACGACACGCGCGGCACGTTTGCGCGGTTGCCCGAGTCAGACCGCCGCACGCTGCTGACTCAGGCGCATCAGCGCCTGCGTGTCGGCGGCCGCATCGAGGTGGTCGAACGCCTGATGGTGACCGGGCTCCTGGGTGGCGCCATCACCCGGCCGGAGGGTTACCACAGCGACGCAGCGCTGACGGCTGCCGGATTTCGGCCGGTGCGCATCCTGGGTGAAACAGACGGCGTGCGGTTCGTCGAAGGCCTGCGGTCGGCCTGAGTTTCCACATCCCCGACGCTGCGAGTGCCTCGCGCGAGGCCGGGTCGCGGGCCTGGCCTGCCGGTGCCGCGCACGACGCTGGCTCTCGGGCCTGGCCTCCCGGAGCGGTGGGGGTGCCAGGCTAGGCTGCCGTCTTGCGCCCGCGGCTACGGACAAATGCCACAAACGCCGTGAAGCTGACCGCGACCAGCACGATCATCAGCCCGAACAGCATCAGGGTGTTCTTCAGAATCGACCCCTCGTCCATGACCACGTCGATGTCGAGCGGTGCCCCAGTCAGTCGATCGGTCAGGGCCTGCTCCCAGACAATGATGTTGCCGCGGAGGATTTCGCGGGAGGGTGCGTTGTGGAACGTCACACGGCTGGGCAAGCGGAGGCGGAAGGCCACCAGCTCGCTGCCGGTCCAACCGACCTCGCCGACGCCACGCGCCGCCGACGGCCCCAGCTGCTGACGGAACCTGACGCGCTGGTCCTCCTCTGGCGTGAGCGCGTAGGTCGACCACGCAAACACTCGGGCGTCGGACAACCGGCGGACATCGGGCACATCGAGACGCAGATGCACGTAGCGGCGACCGTCGCGCCGCGACAGGCTGACGTTGACCACATCGGCCACCGGCGATTCGAAGACAGCTCGCACATCCTGGCGATCGAGCCGGGCCGACGGGTCGAGCGGCAAGTCGACGCCGCGGAGAGCGACGAGTGCGGGGACGGCGGCATTGACGAAGAGGGTGGCCGAGCCATCGGTGTCGAGCACCAGCTCCTCTTCGTATTCGTATTTGCGCGACAGGGGATTGGCG
>JBIIDF010000167.1:0-6644 GCA_044238535.1 Vicinamibacterales bacterium | reverse complement strand
CAAGCACTACGGGGCGCGGTTTGAGGATTCGGAAGGCAAGCAGATCTTTCTCGAGTTTGCCGAAGAGGAACGCCAGCACCTCGCGCTGCTGATGCGCGAATACCGGGCGCTGCGCGAACGGCGGCACATCTCGTGATCGACCTCCACATGCACACCACGGCATCGGACGGACGGCTCACGCCGGCCGAACTGGTGACCCGGGTGGCGGCCTCCGGGCTGACCGTGATTGCCGTGACCGATCACGATACCGTTGGCGCGGTCGATGAGGTCACGGCCCTGGCCCTGGGGCACGGCATTCGCGTGGTCCCTGGCGTCGAACTGACGGCGGTCGACGAAGGCCGGGATGTGCACATGCTGGCGTACTTCATCCACCACCACGACGAGGGCTTTGAGGCCTTTCTCGCGCGTCAGCGCGAGCGCCGGGTCGAACGGGTGCAGGCCATCGGCGAACGTCTGGCCAGGGCTGGTGTGCCGCTCGATGTCGAGGCGCTGCTTCATGAGGCTCGTCAGCGGCCAGGGACCTCGGTCGGTCGGCCCTGGATTGCCCGCGCCCTTGTGCGGAGCGGTCACGCGTCGAGCGTGGCCGATGCCTTCGAACGCCTGCTCTCGACCGGGCAGCCTGGCTTTGTGCCCCGGCAGGGGCCGAGTCCCTTCGAAGTGGTGGACGTGGTGCACGCCGTCGGTGGGGTCGTGTCCTTCGCGCACCCCGCTGTCACGAGACGCGACGACCTCATCGAACCTCTGGTCGGCGAGGGGCTGGATGCCATCGAGGTCTATCACTCCGATCAGCGCCCTGATGTGTGTGCGCGCTACCGCGCCCTGGCCGAGGGGTTGGGGGTCGCCGTCAGCGGCGGCTCGGATTTTCATGGCACAGGCGAGACCCGGGCCACCCTCGGACGGGTCTGGCTGCCTGCGGCCGATTTCGCCCGTCTTGAGGCGCGTCGCCCGACGCTGCCCCCCTCAGGCGAATGACGACCCCGTATCTCCTCGAGATGCGCGCTCTGACCCGGGCCTATCAGGGCTTGCGGCCGCTGCGCGTGCGCGAACTGCAGGTGGCCCCTGGGGCGGTGCTGCATCTGACGGGGTTCGATGCGGAGGCCGCCGAAATGTTCGTACACCTGCTGACCGGTGCGGCGTTGCCAGACGAAGGTGACGTGCGGTTGTTTGGCGTCAGCACCCGTGACATCACTGACGCGGAAGGCTGGCTCCGCTCACTCGATGCCCTGGGCCTGGTCAGTCACCGGGCGGTGCTGGTCGACATGCTGAGTGTGCGGCAGAACATGGCCATGCCACTGACGTTGCAGATTGACCCGATGTCCACCGAGGTGCGCGCGCAGGTGGACGCACTGGCGCGGGAGGCCGGCGTGCCGGAGGGGGTGCTCGACCGCCCCCTCGGCAGCATCGACCCCGAGACCCACGTGCGGGTGCGGCTCGCCAGGGCGCTGGCGCAGTCCCCAGCGCTGATTGTGGCGGAACATCCGACGGTGGGGGTGCCGCGTGAGGCCGTGGCTGGTCTGGCGAGGGACGTGGCTGCGGTGGCCCGACGAAGGCAGGCGGCTCTCCTGACGCTGACGGCTGACCCGGAGTGGGCGGGTCACGCGGGTGGCGACGTGCTGACGCTCAGCGCGAAGACAGGGGAACTGATGCCAGGCGGCAGTTTTCTCGATCGTGTGCGGCGTGCACTGGGTGGGGGATAGACGACCGCACGCGATATGATCGCGAACGGAAGCGAACGGGGCCCGGTGGCCCTCCCGGTCTTCAAAACCGGTCGCTGCCCTCGCGAGAGGGCGGGCTGAGTTCGACTCTCAGGCGCTTCCGCCACATCGTCCGATACCGATGTGCCGCCGGCCCGCCGGGGCCGGACGGCTCGGCAGGCATGACTACTCGATCAGCCGGATGTCTCCGGCACGGGGTCCCTTCTGCGATTCCTCTGGGGTGAATTCGACGCGCTGTCCCTCGCGAAGCAGCTCGAACACCGTTCCTCGCACCGAGCTGCGATGGAAGAAATGCTCGCTGCCGGATTCATCGCGAATGAATCCGAAGCCTTTATCAATCAAGAGTCGTGCAATCGTCCCGGTCGGCATACACGTGTCCTCCGATTCCAGTCAGGGGAGCGGGGCTCCCCTGCGGCCACATCCACGGATACTGGAAGTATCAGACACAGGAGCCGGCGTGCGGCCGAGGTCCGGGGGGCGTGGGCTGTGCCTTCTGCGCGCAGTGTAGGAGTGCCTCCGAGGCAAGTCAAGATGATTACGGGCGGCGAGCATCCGCGTCAGCAGATTGGATGAGTATGTGTGCTCTGATGCAGGAACCTCCACGGGTCCCCTCACAACTGGGTGGCATCGTCCTCGCGGCTGGGGCCTCGTCGCGCATGGGCCGTCCGAAGGGGGCCCTCCCGATTGGGGTCGATGGGGAGACGATCATTGCGCGCGTGGTCAGGGTCCTCTGCGAGGCAGGTTTGCCACGCGTGGTGGTGGTGACCGGCGCGCACCCCGCCGTCGCGGATTCCCTCGACCTGTCGGATGGACGGGTACGTGTCGTGCATCACCCCGGGTGGCCCGATGGCCAACTGTCGTCCCTCCAGTGCGGCCTTCGGGTGCTTGAACAGGAGGGACCCGTCCAGGGCGTGGTGATGACCCTCGTCGATGTCCCGTTGGTGCAGACCGCCACCGTGGCGACACTGATCGAGGTGTGGACCCGCACCGGTGCGCCGATTGTGCGGCCGATGCGCGGGACGAGTCACGGACACCCGGTGCTGTTCGATGCCGCTGTGCTGCCGGAACTGGCTGCGGCTGATCCGCAGGCGGGCGCCAAGCCCGTCGTGCGCGCGCACGAGGCGCAAATGGCCAATGTGCTGGTGGAGGATGCAGGCGCGTTCTTCGATGTCGACACGCCAGACGACTACGCGCGGGCGCTGACGCTGGGGGCACCCGACCCGGTCTGACCACACCGGTGCTCCGGGGCCCGGATGTGTCCGGACACCGGAGCCTCCCGGAACCTACATCTTGGGCATGACGGTGAACGGCGTGGTCACCCGCGTGGTGCCCCACTCGATCACCAGCAGGCCGCCGGCCTTGGTGTCTTCCATGCTGATGGTCAGCATCTCGACCGGCGCGGCGGTCTTGCCGACCGTCATGAGCGCACGGCCCAGGTCTTCGCCCTTCGGGTAGGGGATGCCCCACTGGCCGGTCTTCTTGCTGATGATGAGCTGCCAGTTGCGCTCGCCGGGAACGGTGTAAAGCGTGTAGGTGCCGGGGTTCACGTGCACTGGCCCGAACATGAGTCCCGTGCTCGTCTTGATCGTGGTCGCCTCGTCGGCGCCGGTGCGCCACTCGGTGCCCGGCGGCATCAGCGTCGCCTCGGGCCGGCCCTTGAGCGAGGGGCGGCCATACTCGATCGAAACATCGGCTCCGTCGATGGTGAATTCGCTGCGGACGTGGGGGCTGCCGCCCCCGCCGACCTTCAGCTGAGTCATCTTCTGGGCCAGGAGGCCTGTGGTGGCGGCCAGGGTCAGCGCCAGGGCGGCGACGGACATCGGGATGCGCATATGTAGTCTGCTCCTTGAAAAACTCACCTCTGTGAGACGTCGGCGATGGCCGCGGCGATTCGCCTGACGCCGTCGGCCATCTCTTCCGGTGCCAGGAGGCTGAAGGCCAGGCGCAGCTGGTGCTGTCCGCGCCCATCGATACACACCGACGTGCCAGGCACAAACGAGACGCGGTGCCGGTCAGCGGCTACCATCAGCCGGTCTACCGTGACAGCAGGCGGCAGCGTCAGCCACACGAAATAGCCGCCCCCAGGGCGCGTGATGCAGCACCCGGCCGGCAGCTCGCCGTCGAACGCCGCCAGCAGGGCGTCGCGACGCTCGCGCAGCGACTGGCGCAGGAGCGCCAGGTGGGCATCAAAGCCCCCCGACTGGCAGAGAGTGGCGACCATCATGCCCATCGCGAAGCTGGGGGCTCCGCCACTGTCGCGCACGCCGTCCTCAGCAAGCCGCTGGGCCTGCGCGGCACTACAGGTGACAAAGCCCAGGCGCAGTCCCGGGGCCAGCGTCTTCGAGTAGCTGCCGAGGCGGATGACCCGCCCGCGCGGAGCCAGCGCAAACAGCGAGGGCGGCGGCGGCGCGTCGAACCACAACTCGCGATAGACATCGTCCTCGATGACGAGCAGATCGTGCTGCTCGGCCAGCGCCACCAGCTGCTGCCGACGTGCGAGGGGCAGCAGGGCGCCAGTGGGGTTGTGGAACGTGGGGATGGTATACAGCGCCCGTGCCCGCCGTCCCTCGGCCTGCAGCGCCTCGAGTGCAGCCTCGAGGCGGTCGATCTGGATGCCCTCGTCATCGATCGGAATGGGCCGAAGCTCGAGATGGTGGTCGCGCAGGGTCTTGAGCGCCAGGTGGTAGGTCGGCGACTCGACGAAGACGATGTCGCCGGGGGCGGTGAAGAGCGTGCATACCTCGTCGAGTCCCTGGGAGTTTCCGGCCGTGCCGATGATTTCGCCGCGCGACAGCGCGATGCCCTCGAGGGTTTCTGTGCGCCGGCGCTGCCACTCGAGCAGCGGCCATACGCCTTCCGGAGCGCCATAGGCGAGCGGGTCGCTGCCGCAGTCGCGGAAGACCGCCTGGGCGGCCTGCTGCATGGCCTGCACCGGCAGCAGTGAGGCGTGCGGCTGGCCGAAGACAAACTCGGCCCATCCGTCACGGCGGACCATCTGGATGCTGGACGGCAGCGGGGCAGCGCTCATGGCCGCTCCATCGTCATGACACTGGCCATGATGTCGATGCCTTCCCACAGGTTGCGGAGGCGCAGGTTCTCGTCGGGCCCGTGCTGGTTGTTGTCGTGGTTCACCAGCGAGATGCCCACGGTGGGCATCACTTCGCTGAAGCTGGCAAACGGCATGCTGCCGCCGAGCGTCGGCGTGCGGATGATGGGTCGCCCGCCGCGGGCCACGGCTGCGGCGACGGCACTGGCCATCGGGTCATCCATCGACACCCGGGGCGCATACGAGCCGGCGCGCTCGTCGACGCGCGCCAGCAGCGGGTGGGTCAGCCGTTCCTGTTCCGACGGGTCGCGTCCGATGACCACGTGATAGCCCTGACTGCGGATGTGGTCGATGAGGCGGCGGTTCATGATCGACGGCTGGAGTCCGTTGACGAGGCGCATCTCAAGCCGTGCCCCCGCCCATCCGGGAATGGCGGTGCGCGAGGGCGACTCGAGGCCGTCGCCGGATTCCATGGTCAGGACGCTCAGCGTGGGCTCGCTCAGCTTTCGCTCGAGGCGCACCTCACCCCGTTCGGGCATGGCCACGAGAAAGTCGCGCTTCAGCGCCGCCTCGACGTTCGGCATCTCGTCGATGGCCCGCTGCTCGGTCTGCGTCAGCGGCACCACATCGTCGTAGAACCCCTTGACGGTGACGCGGCCCGTGTCGTCCTTCATCGAGGCCAGTAGTTTCGCCAGCCGCATGGACGGGTCGGGGGCCCAGTTGCCGTAGTTGCCCGAGTGCAGTTCCTGGCGCGCGCCGAAGATGCGCACGGTGATGCCGGTGCTGCCCCGCACGCCGTAGTAGAGCGTGGCGCGTCCGCTGGGGTGACGGGGACCGTCGAGGGTGATGGCGACATCGGCCTTCAGCGCCGCCGCGCGTTCCCTGGCAAAGCGACGGAAGTTGGCCGACCCGGCTTCCTCTTCTCCATCGAGGACGACCCGGAGGTTCCAGAGGGGCCCGCGACCGGTGGCCCGCAGGGCATCGACGGCGTTGAGCACCGCGATGATGGGGCCCTTGTCGTCCGAGGTCGAGCGGCCGTACACGCGGGTTTCCGGATCGAACGTGGTGATCGCATGCGTCAGCGCGAGAGGGCCTGACGGCGCCACGAGGCAGGGCGCGAACGGCGGGCATTTCTTCCATTCCCCCGGGTTTACGGGCTGGCCGTCATAGTGAATGTAGAGGGTCATCACGCCGCGGGCGTTCGGCACATCGAGCGTGGCGAGGACCACGGGGGCTCCGGGTCCCTCGGTGCTGGTGACGGTGAATCCCCGGGCCCGGAAGAGGCCGGCCACATGCACGGCGTTGCGCCGCATGTCGGCGTCACTGGTGGCGATGTTCGGCAGTGCGACAAACTGCATCAGTTCGTCGACGATGGCCCGTTCGCGCGTGGTGCGCCAGGCATCGATGGCCGAGGTCTGGGCGGACAGAGTCGGCATGACCGCGAGCACGACCAGCAGGGCAAGGCCGAAAGCACGACGAGAGCGCATCACCTCACTATACCCGGCCCGAGCGCGGAACCTTGCTGGTGCCCGGGATGTCTTAGTAGTCGGACGCTCGCTGACCATGAATTACCTCATTTCTCACTGCATTTTCAGTGGTCTCGCGCACCCGCGCCCCAGCTGTATGGTCGCCGCCCTGATGCTGTCGACCCTGCTGACGCACGCAGTTCCCGGTGAGGCCGGCGACATGACGGGCGCCCAGCCAGGGCAGATGGTTCAGGAGGTGTCCACGAGTCGCGCACAGGAGTCCCGAGAGCGCGCGCTGAGCGGCGTGGTCATCGATGCCGACACGCAGGTGCCGCTGCCCGGGGCCGAGGTCATCGTGGGCGGAGCGACGCAGACGACCGATGCGACAGGCCGCTTCCGGCTGCACCTGCCGTCAGG
>JBIIDF010000008.1:0-22341 GCA_044238535.1 Vicinamibacterales bacterium | reverse complement strand
TTCGGCAGCAGAATGACCAGGTCGCCGGCCGCATCCCGAAGGGCGGCCACGTCGTCGCGCCAGGTGGTGAGCGCGGTCACCCCACCTCGCCCGGGAAGGGTCACCACGGCATCGACCCCGGGCACCATCGGAAACAATGCCGCGACCGACCGTCGTCCCGCCACCACCAGCCGCGCCCCCGAAAAATGCCGGCGCACGTCGGACAGGGCTGGCAGGGCCATCACGGCGTCTCCCAGCCAATTGGGGGCGACCACCACCACGGTCACGGCTGCGCCGCCGGAAACATGCCAGAGTCACCGGACGGGGTCGGCACCGGCGCGTCGCGCCAGCGGCGATGCATCCAGAGCCAGAGGTCAGGATGGCGCCGCACGTACATCTCCAGCACGTCCGTGCAGCGCTGCGTGAACTCGATGATGGCCTCTGGGCCGTCACCTTCAGGAGGTGTGACAGGCGCCTCGTAGACGAAGCGATACCGCCCGCCTGGCGCCGGCAGGGCGAATGCCGGAATCACGGGCGCCCCGGTCCGCAGGGCTACTGCCGCCAGCGTCGATGTAGTCGCGGCGGGCCGTTCGAAGAACTGCACCCAGATGGCGTCCGGGCTGTGCATGTGCTGGTCGATCAGCATCGCCACGCCCCGCCCCTCCGCCAGCGTCTTCAGCACCCGGCGCACCGCCCCCTGCCGGTAGATGCTGGGATTGCCGGTCGCCCCGCGCGTCTGCTCGAGCAGGCGATGCAGCCAGGGGTTGTCGAGCGGACGAGCCAGCACGCCCATCGGCTGAAAGTACTCGCCATGATGGATGGCCTGCAGCTCCCAGAACCCCACATGGCCGGTGAAGAGCAGCACGCCGCGTCCGCGTGCGTACGCTGCGCGCACATGCTCCGCCCCCTCGACGTCGACCAGCGCCGCCCGCGCCTGCGGACTCAGCTGCGAGAACCGGAGGAGTTCGAAGAGCAGGTGGCCAAAATGCTGGAAGGTGGCACGCACGAGTGCCTCGCGTTCTGAGGCGCTGCGGGACGGGAAGCACGTCGCCACGTTCGCCAGTGCCACACGCCGATGCCGCGCATCGACGGTGTAGAACAGCCAACCCAGGCCCGAGCCCATCGCGCGCACACCGCGCGCGGGCAACCGCGCCACCAGGGCACGCACCGTCCGCACCGCCGCGTACTCAACCAGGTGCCTCACGACGCGCATGCCGACTCCTCGGGCGCAGCCGCCGCGATCAGGGCCCGTACGAGGGACCGCAGCGCGTCGGGCGGGTCCCACTCGAGATGCACCGGCACCCGGAGCAGCGGCACGCCCGCGGGCCACAACGATTCCAGCCGCACGGCATCCTTGTCGGTGGTCATCACGGGAAGGCGCGCGTCCGCGGCACGCGCGGCCAGCGCCGTCACGTCACGCGGGGAATATCGATGGTGGTCAGGAAACCACTGGTACGCCGCCACCTCGTAGCCGGCCGCCACCAGGTCGCTCGAAAACCGGCCGGGATTCGCGATGCCTGCCACGGCCATGACCCGCGGGCCTGGCGGAGCCTCACGGTCGTGTGCGGCCTGCGGTGCATCACCTGTGGTCACCACTTCAGGATACCCAAGCCGACGTCTGACCCCGCACGACGCGCCGATGCCCAGCGTCGATGCCTCGGCACGCGCCTCCTCGGATGTGGCCCCCATGACGACGGCGACGTGCGCGCGGGCCGCCGCATCGCGCGGCTCACGGAGGCGCCCGCGCGGAAGCACACGCCCGTCCGGAATTTCTCCCACGCGCGTCACCAGCACATCGAGGTCACGCCACAGCTGCACGTGCTGGAATCCGTCATCGAGCAGGTGCACCGTCGCCCCGAGGACCCGCTCCGCCAGCACGCCAGCCAGATACCGGTGCTCGCAGACACAGACACACGCCCCGGGCACCGCGCGCGCCAGCATCAGCGGTTCATCGCCGGAGGTCTCCACGCCCGCACGCACCCCATCGACATCAGAGACCACGACGACGCCCGGTGGCGTTCGCCGTCGCCCGTATCCCCGACTCAGGATGGCGGGCCGGTGTCCCTCAGCGAGCAGCCATCGCGCGACCTCCGCCACGACGGGCGTCTTTCCCGTTCCTCCCACGGACAGATTGCCAATGCTGATCACCGGTCGCCGCAGACGACGCTGAGCGCCAGACGACGTCAGCACCCGATGCCGCCAGCGCGTCACCCGGGCGTACAGCTGGTCAGGCAATGGGCCGGAAGGGCACCACATTGGATGTGCCCGCGGGAGGCACGAGGGCCTCGATGACCGCCATGGTCCTGTCGTTCGCCCCCCGATTGGCGTCGACCAGTGCGCGCGCGGCGGCGCCGAGGCGCGCCCGCTTCACCGGGTCGGTGAGCAACTGCACCAACTCGCCGTCCAACTGCCGCTCGTCGTCGAGCCGGATGGCCGCCTGCTCGGCCACACAGGCATCCGCAATCTCACGGAAATTGTCCATGTAGGGACCGAACACAATCGGTTTGCCGAAGACGGCGGGCTCGAGCACGTTGTGCCCGCCGGTCGGCACCAGACTGCCGCCCACGAACACCACCGTCGCCAGTTGATACAGCGTGGCCAGCTCGCCGATGGTGTCGAGCACGATGACATCCGCCGACGGCTCGGCATCGATCGCGAGTGCCGTGCGTCGCTGGGTCTTCCACCCCTCCCCGCGACAGAGCTGCTCGACTTCGTCGAACCGCTCGGGATGCCGTGGCGCCATCAGCAGGAGCGTCCCGGGTACGCTGGCGCGCACGCGTCGGAAGGCCCGCAGCACGGCCGCCTCCTCCCCGCGCATCGTGCTGCCGGCCACCAGCACCGGTCGTCCGCTGGAGATGCGGAAGTAGCGCAACACCCGGTCACGTCCGCGCACGCCGGCCCCGGCCTCCACGGCATCGAACTTCAGCGACCCGGTGACCGTGATGCGTGTCACGTCCGCACCGATGTCGACAAACCGGCGCGCCGACTCGTCGCTCTGCACACAGAGGCGATCCACATCCTGCAGCACCCGCCGCATGAAGGGCCGGACGAGGCGGTACCTGGGATACGACCGCGAGGACAGGCGCCCGTTGACCACCATCGTGCGGACACCGCGGCGGCGACATTCCCGCAGCAGGACGGGCCACAATTCGGTCTCCACCGTGACAAACAGGCGAGGCTTGACCACATCAAGGGTGCGCCGCACGACGGGGCCGAAGTCCAGGGGAAAAAAGAACACCTCGTCGGCCTCGCGTACCGAACGGCGCGCCAGCTGCTGCCCCGCCATCGTCGTGGTCGACAGCACAAGGCGCAACTCGGGGTAGCGCAGCCGGAGGGCCGCCAGCAGCGGGCGCACGCTCAGCACTTCACCCACCGACACGGCGTGCACCCAGATCGATCGGTCGCCGTCGACGTTGAGCGACACCGGCAACAGACCCAGCCGCTGCGGCAGGCTGGCGACATACTTGCGGTAGCGCACGGCCTGATAGAGCAGCCACGGCGAAGCCAGCACCATGGCTGCCACCGCGAGAACACTGTAAAGGGTATACATTAAAGGACTTACGTCGCCGCGAGTATACCCCGCGCCCTTGCCCCACGCAACCGCGCAAGCTGGTAGAATGAACCGTTTGTCCGGAGGACTTCAGACATGGCTCTTCGAGTAGGCATCAACGGGTTCGGACGTATTGGCCGCAACATCATGCGCGCGGCACTCACCCGCTCTGATATTGAGATGGTGGCGGTCAACGACCTGACGGACGCCGGCACACTGGCCCACCTGCTCAAGTACGACTCGGTGCTCGGCAACCTGGCCGCAACCGTCGAAGCCGAGGGCGACACGATCCGCGTCAACGGCCGCCCCTTCCGCGTGCTGTCCGTGAAGGACCCGGCACAGTTGCCCTGGCAGGAGCTGGGCGTCGACGTGGTCTTTGAATCGACCGGCCGATTCACCACGCGCGACGATGCGGCTCGCCATCTGGGGGCGGGTGCGAAGAAGGTGGTGGTGACAGCCCCGGCCACGCAACCGGACATCACCGTGGTGCTCGGGGTCAACGATGCCGACTACCGCGCGGCGGACCACCACGTCATCAGCAACGCCTCCTGCACCACCAACTGTCTGGCGCCCGTCGCGAAAATCCTCGACGACCAGTTCGGTCTGCGTCACGGATGGATGACCACCGTCCACGCCTACACGAACGACCAGAACCTGCTCGACCTGCCGCACAAGGACCTGCGCCGCGCCCGAGCGGCCGCCATGTCGATCATTCCCACCACCACCGGAGCCGCCAAGGCTGTCGGCGAGGTGCTGCCCCGCCTCAAGGGGAAACTCGACGGCATCGCCATGCGCGTGCCGACCCCGAACGTCTCGGTGGTCGACCTCAATGTGCTGGTCGACCGCGACGTCACGGCCGATGAAGTGAATGCGGCGCTGAAGGCGGCGGCCGACGGCCCGATGCGCGGCATCCTCGAGTTCTGCACCGCCCCGCTGGTCTCCATCGACTTCCGCGGCAACCCGCACTCCTCGATCGTCGATGCCGCCTACACCAAGGTCATGGGGGGCAACTTCCTGAAGGTGATGGCCTGGTACGACAACGAGTGGGGCTACTCGAACCGCTGCGTCGACCTGCTGCGCCGGCTGTTCTAGGACGACCGGGCCATGGCCAAATACTCGATTCGCGACCTGCCACTCAACGGGGCCCGCGTCTTCATCCGCGTCGATTTCAATGTCCCCATCAAGGACGGGGTGATTACGGACGATACGCGAATCGCGGCCGCGCTCCCGACCATTCGCTATGCCCTGGACGCCGGCGCCACGGTCGTGCTGGCGTCGCATCTGGGGCGCCCCAAAGGCACGGTCGTCCCGAAATACAGCCTCGCCCCGGTGGCCACACACCTGTCGACGCTGCTGTCGCGACCGGTCACGTTTGCCGCCGACTGCATCGGCACACGCGCCCTTGAGGCCGTCGCCGCAGCGCAGGCCCCCGGCGGCACCCGACTGGTGCTGCTGGAAAACCTCCGGTTTCACGCCGACGAGGAAGCCAATACACCCGCGTTTGCCACGGCCCTGGGGGCGCTGGCCGATGTCTACGTCAACGATGCCTTCGGCACGGCCCACCGGGCGCATGCGTCGGTGACCGGCATCGTGGCGCATGTCTCATCCGCCGGTGCGGGCCTGCTGATGGAGAAGGAACTCACCTATCTCGGGTTGGTGATGGACTCGCCCGCACGGCCGTTTGTGGCCGTGATCGGCGGCGCCAAGGTCTCGGACAAAATCGACATCATCGAAAGCATGCTGGGCCGCGTCGACCGGTTGATGATCGGCGGCGCCATGGCCTACACATTCTTCAAGGCCCTGGGCATGCCGGTCGGCCGGTCGCTGGTGGAAGACGACAAGCTGGATGAGGCGCGGCGCATCATGAGTCTGGCACAGGCGCGCGGCGTCCAGTTGCAGTTGCCCGTCGACCACGTGGTGGCTGACCGCATCAGTGCCGAGGCCCCCACGGCGGTGCTCACCGTCGCGGATGCGGGCATCGGCGACCGCATGGGCCTCGACATCGGCCCGGCATCAGCCCATGTCTTCGCCGACCAGTTGGCGGACGCCCAGACCGTGCTCTGGAACGGACCGATGGGCGTCTTCGAGATGCCGCCGTTCGCCGCGGGCACCATGGCCGTGGCCCGCGCCTGTGCCCGTGTGCACGGGACGACGATCATCGGCGGGGGTGACTCGGTGGCCGCCGTCAAGGCGGCGGGGGTGGCCGACCGCATCACCCACATCTCCACCGGCGGAGGGGCGGCGCTGGAATTCCTCGGAGGCCAGACGCTGCCCGGAGTCGCGGTGCTGCCCGAACGTCCCTGACCGTCAGGAGTTGCCGATGCGCACCCCTCTCATCGCCGGCAATTGGAAGATGCACAAGACGCTCCGGGAGTCCGTCGCCTTCGCGACGGCCCTCGCCGCTCGATGCCCCGCCCCCGCGCTCAGTCATCGCGAGATGGTCGTCGCCCCCACGGCCCCTGCACTGGCCGGTGTGGTGGCCGCACTCGCGGGACACCGCATCGGGGTCGCCGCGCAAAACCTGCACTGGGAACGCGAGGGCGCTTTCACGGGCGAGATCAGTGCCCCGATGATCCGAGACACCGGCGCCGCCTGGGTCATCATCGGACACTCAGAACGGCGGCTCCTGTTCGGCGAGACTGACGATTCCGTGGCACGCAAGGTCCGTGCCGCCATCACGGCGCGGCTCACGCCCATCGTCTGCATCGGTGAGACGCTCGCGGAACGCGATGCCCACGAGACCCTCGCCGTGCTCGACCGCCAGCTCGGGCGGGGCCTTGAGGGTGTGACCGGCAGCGAACTGGCCACCCTGGTGCTGGCCTACGAGCCCGTCTGGGCGATCGGCACGGGACGGACGGCGTCTCCCGCGCAGGCCCAGCAGGCACATGCACATATCCGGCAGCGGCTGACGCAGTGGTTCGGTGTTGACGCGGCCGAGGCCTGCCGGGTGCTCTACGGGGGCAGCGTCAAACCCGACAATGCCCGCATGCTCCTCGAACAGCCTGACATTGACGGCGCACTGGTTGGCGGCGCCAGTCTTGAGCTGGACGCCTTTCTCGCCATCGCCGGGGCGGTGCCCGGCAGCGCCTAGCCGTCGGACGCTAACGCTCGCCCCGGTGCCCGTCTTCCACCGTGCTGACCGTCGCCAGCCCGGTGCTCACCATCCACGCATACAGCGCGACCCCTGGCACCGCCACCAGCGTGGTGAACACATAGAACTGCACATAGCCCATCGCGTCGATGAGTCCACCCGCCGTGGTGCCGGTGAGGAGGCGTCCGGCGATGCTCGCCAGCGCCGACAGCAGCGCATACTGGGTGGCCGTGAATCGGAGGTGGCACAGCGCCGACAGATACGCGACCACGGCCACGCCCCCGAGGCCGCTGGAAAAATTTTCGACGCCGATGGCTGCAGCCATCCCGAGCGGTGAATGCCCCGCGGCCGCCAGAGCCGCGAAGCTCAGGTTCGACGCCGCCATCAGCACGAGACTGATGAACACGGCGCGGGTCATCCCCAGGGCGGCGTAGACCACGCCCCCAGTGAACACACCGGCCAGCAGTGCGACAAAGCCGATGCCGACGTCGTAGAACGCCACCTCGTCATTGGTGAACCCAAGGTCGGTGAACAGCAGCCGCAACGTCAGATTCGCCAGCGTGTCGCCGACCTTGTGAATCAGCACGAACGCCAGTACAACCAGCGCACCGCGACGCTGGAGGAACTCGGCGAGGGGGCTGACAAACCCCTTCAGGGCAGCCACCGCACCCGTCACGGGGGCCACCGCGGATCGACGCAGCGGCTCGCCCATCACCACGCCCGTGAGCATCGCGGGCAAGGCAAACAGTGTGCATACCGCATACGCGGTCGACCAGCCCGCCCGCGCCGCGACCACCAGGGCCACCGCGCCGGCCCCTGCCGCGCCGATGCGCCAGCCATACTGGGACATGCCCGAGCCCACGCCCAACTGATGCGGGGCCAGCAGTTCAATCCGATACGCGTCGATGACGATGTCGAAGGTGGCACCGGCAATGCCGACAAGCAGCGCCGCCGTGGCCAGTTGCGGGAGGGCACTGGTCGGGTCGAGGCTTCCCAAATACGCCACCGCCAGCATGACCGCGAGCCCCGTCGCCCAGAGCCACGACCGCCGCTGCCCGAAACGGGCGAGACCGGGAATCGCCACCGCATCTACAAGCGGCGCCCACAGGAACTTGATGTTGTAGGCGAGAAAGGTCAGCGCAAACGCCGTGACGGCCCCTTTCCTGATGCCGTCCTGCGCCAGCCGCGTGGTCAGCGTGGCGCCGATCATGGCGAAGGCAAAGCCTGACGAGACCCCGAGCGCCGCTGCCGCGAGGGGCGCCGGCTCGACATAGGGCCGCACACCCGCGGGCAGGCGGTCGGTCCACGGGACGCCTGGAACCCGAGGCGGTGGGTGTGCCGGTGTGGGCATCGGGTGGATTCCGTCAGGCCGACGCCGGTGCGAGGGCCGCCAGCGCGCCCAAGATTTCCCGGGCGTTTACGTGGAAATGCGAACCGTGCCACGCGACGCGGCCGTGGTCGACCAGCAGCACCTGGGGCGATTCGTGGCGAATGCCGAAGCGCTCGGCCACCGCCATCGAGAGCGGCCGGTGTGCACGCACATCGATCACATAGACCGGCAGCGGGTCGGGCTCTCGGGAGAGCCAGTCGCTCAGCGCCTCATGCGCCTGGGCGCTGATACCGCAGGTGGCGCTGTGCTTGAACAGCAGGACGGGCCGTCGCTGCGACGCTTCGAGCGCCGACTCCAGCGCCGCGTCCGATACCAGATGTTCCATGTCCGCATTGTGCGTCACGGGAGGCGACCCACGCAAAGGCGCGACCGCTATACTGCGCGCATGGGACGAGCGTTCTTCGCTGTGGCTCTCGGGGGCGCTGCCGGCTCGGTGCTCCGCTTCTCGGTCGGCCTGCTGCTGTCACAGGCGGCACCCTCGGCACGAGTGCCCGTCGCCACCCTGCTTGTGAACATCATCGGGTCGCTGACCATCGGGGGGGTCAACGGCTGGCTGGCCCGTGTGCCTCACGCCGGCCCCGACTGGCGGACGTTTCTCATCACCGGGGTGCTGGGCGGCTTCACCACCTACTCGGCGTTCGCCCTTGAAACGGTCACGCTCGCGCAGGCCGGTGCTCCGACACTGGCCCTGCTGCATGTGACGGTTCACATCGCCCTGGGCATTGGGGCCGCATGGCTCGGCGGGTGGCTGGCCTCGTGACAGGACCCGGGGCGTGGATGCCGTTTCGCGAGGCAGCCCGCGTCATCCGGACCGCGGACCTGCCCAGTCGTGCTGCCTTCCGGCACTGGCGCCGGTCCGGCGCACGCCCGGCGCGCTTCCCGTCCAATCCCGACCGTGTCTACGCCGATGCCTGGAAGGGCTGGGCCCACTTTCTCGGAACGCAGCCCGCGCGGCTCCCCGCACAGGCGCGCCTCTGGCCTGACACCCGGAAGCCGTTTGTCCCGCATCGTGCATTCGTGCAGATCTGCCGCCACGACCTCCGCATCGCGTCGGCCCGCCAATGGCGTGCGTGGTGCCGCACCCATCGTCGCGAACGCGAGCGTCGTCGCCTGCCGGCCAATCCTGCCGAGGTGTATCCCGGGTTCCGCTGGTCGACCGTCACCGAATTTGTCATGACCTATGTCGGGGAAGCTCTGCCGTTCTGAGACACCAGTTGACGTCCCGGGACATTCTGCGATTCACTCACCGCATGACCATCCGAGGCGTGGCAACGTGTGCGGTGATCGCTGTCGGCCTCGCCGCAGCTATCACGCAGCCCTTGGCGCAGTCGATGACGACGCAGACGCCCGGCCCCAGCCCATACACGGTGGTGCGGGGCTGGCATCAGCCATTCGCCGCACCCGGCTTCGCCTTCGGGGGGAACTCCGGCGTCTTCGCAGAATCACCGGACCGGATCTTCATCGCCCAACGCGGTGAAACACGGCTACCCGATCCGCTGCCGCTTGGATTTGCCGGCTTCGCCGGATCGATCGGCATCAATGTGCTGAACGCCGTCGACCGGCGCGAGTGGCGCAACTGTCTGTATACGCTCGATGGACAGGGCCGCGTGCGCGAGCGCTGGACCCAGTGGGATCACCTGTGTCAGGGTGCCAGCGGGCCGGGGCCGCACCGCATCCGGATCAGCCCGTACGACCCCGAACGCCGGGTCTGGGTCATCAATGAATCGACGCATCAGATTTACGTGTTCTCGAATGACGGCGCGCGCCTGCTGCTGACGCTGGGCGAGCGCAACGTCCCCGGGGCTGACGCCAGTCACTTCGCGAAACCTCAGGACGTGGCGTTCCTGCCCGATGGCCGTATTCTCATCGCCGACGGGCTCGACAATCATCGCGTGATCATTCTCGACAGGAACGCCCGATATCTGGGTGAGTTCGGAGGCTTCGGCAAGGGGCCCGGACAGTTCAATGGCGTGCACGCCCTGGGCATCGGTCCGCAGGGCCGCATCTTCGCACTCGACCGCTCGGGCGGGCGCGTGAATGTCTTCCGCACGACCGCCGACCCCGCCAAAGTCGAGGTGGTCGCCAGCTACCCCGGCTTCAGTCTGCCCCTGGACCTCATTGTCAACGACACGGCACTCTGGATGACCGACCTCAAGCCGCTGCGCTTCATCAAGCTCGACTTCGAGGGCCGGCATCTGTACACCTGGCATGTCCCGTCGGACATGCCCGACGGCTATCTGGAAGTGCACACGTTCTCGGTCGACTCAGCCGGCAACCTCTACGGCGGCGACAACCAGTACGGCCGCACCCAGAAGTTTGTCCCCCGTCCCGGCGCTGATCCGGCGCTGCTCATCAGCGCCCCCTGGAGAGCCCGATAATGCGTCGTTCCCTGCGCATCCGTTCCCTGTCACTCCTTGGGGTCAGCGCGGCCATGCTGGCCGGGGCGCTGGCCCTCACCACACGGGCGGTGGAGACCCATCCCCGTATTTCCACGACGCTCCTCTGGAACAAGGACATCGCGCCGATTCTCCAGCGGAAGTGCTTCACCTGCCACACCCCATTCAATGTGGCGTTCTCGCTGGCCTCCTACGCCGACGCGCGGCCCTGGGCGGCCGCCATCCGCGAGGAAGCCCTGGAACGGCACATGCCCGTGTGGGCGGCTGCGCCGGGATACGGCCGCTTTGCCAATGACCCAAGTCTGACCCAGAACGAACTCGACCTGATCGTGGCCTGGGCCGATGGGGGAGCGCCCAGCGGTCAGACCCTCGACGAGGAACAGGTGCCGGCGGTGCCCGTGGCCGTCGAGGCCATGTGGGATGCCGGTCCTCCATCGGCCACGGTGACTGCCCCCGCGCATCAGGTCGCGGCAGGGTCCCCGGCGGCAGTACACCGGACGGAGGTGGTGGCTCCCTTCACGCGGCCGACCCGCATCCACGGACTCGCCTTCCGGCCGGGCACCCGCAGCGTCGTCCGCTATGCCACGGTGCGCGATGCCCGCACGAACAAGTGGCTGTTCACCTGGACGCCCTGGTCCACGGCCCTGCATCTGCCCGAGACGGCGGCGTTCGTCCTGCCCGCGCAGGCCAGGCTGTCCGTGGAAGTGGGATACGTGGGGGGCGAGGCCACCGTCACCGACGAGAGCCAGGTGGGCTTCTACACCGGCACCGGTGGCGGCACCGGCGTGGCGACGCCCGAGTCCTTCGCCGCCCCGGCCGCCACGGTGGCCCCAGGGGCCGCTCAGGTCCGCACGCGAGGCGAATGGCTGTGGCCCGAGACCTCGGCGCTCCAGACCTTGTGGATCGATCCTGTCGAAGGCATGACCTCGGTCGACGTGACGGCGTACTTGCCCGACGGTTCGGTGCGTCCCCTCCTGTGGCTCCGAGAACCCTCGACCGTCTGGCCGTCCCCCTACATCTACGAAGACCCGGTGCCCCTGCCGAAGGGGGCCAGGCTGCGCGTGACGGCCTACATCGCCAGCGACGCGACGGCGCCGCGCACGGCGGCTCCTGAAGTGCATCTCATTCGGATGCCGACCACCGCCAGCACCTTCTAAGTCTGGGCGTGTGGAACGCCGCCGCCGGGAGCGACGACGGCGACCGTGTCGGTGCGGCTGCGATGGGTGCCTGCCAACGGCACCGGCGGCCGAACATCCGCGCGGCGCACACCCGGCTGCGCCACTGCTGCCGCGACGGACGCCTCATCTGGCAGCAGCAGTCGTGGGGCCTCGGTCGGACGGCGTGAGGCCGCGGGTTCCGTGCGGTTACTGCCCGCCCGAGATGGTTTCGCCCTGACGCAGGACGCGGAAGGTGAACGAAACGGTCGACAGCTTCCCCCCCCGCTGAAACTGGACCCACGCCTTGTAGCGTCCCGCCTTCGGGAACAGCGTATGAAACGTCACGTCCGGACCGCCGCCGTCCTTGATGTCGGTGCCCTCCAGCGTCTCCTCCGGGTGGGCGTGGATGTACTCGGTGAGTTCCTCGTTGACGATGAGGGCGTGGCCGAACGCGCCGAGGTACCGTTGCAAATCCCTGACCGGCTGCCCTGTGGCCTCGTCGATGAAGTGCAGGGGCAGGTCGAGGTCTTCCGAGGCAACCAGCGACGTCGGGGACGTCCGCAGTTCGGCGATCACCCCGGCTTCCCGCTTGGTCCAGGACGTGTCGAGCGTCAGGGTGGGCACCTGCGCCTGGACATCGCCGTCGAACCCGGCGGTGACGATGGGCGTCAGCAGCACCTGGCCGCTGCCGCCGACCGGGAAGAAGTCCGAAATGAGGACGTAGTGCCCGGGCTTGGGCAGGGTCACGGTCAGCGCGAACACGCCATCAGGCTGTCGCACCGGGTGCTCGTGCATGAACACCGACGTGTCGCGGCTCAGCACGAACACGTGGTACGGCATGTCATGCACCACGGCATAGTCGCTGACCAGCTGTCGCGTGACCGGATCCTGCACCACGAAGCGGAAGGTGGTGGGCTGGCCCGCCCGGACGACCCCGGGGCTGGTCTCGACATGGAGATGGTAATTGGCTGTGCCGAGGGGATTGCCCGGAACCAGCGTCATTCCGCAGCGGGGGCAGGCGCCCGGTGCCGCCTCGATGACATCGGGATGCATCGGGCAGACATACCGGGTGTCCTGAGCCGACGCCGTGCCCGTGACCGAGGCCGTCGGCGCGGGGGGCATAGGGGACCGGGGCGCCGGGGCCTGGGCGGCGACCAGGAGCGCCCCGCCCCAGAGCAGCACGACCGTCAGCCACACCAGCAATGAGACCGTCCGAGGGGTGCGCATGGGCAGAGAATACCCCACCTCCCGGGTCGAGTCGCGACCGGGCGGACGGGAAGGGGGGCCGCGGCCGAGATTTCCGCGTGACATTCGCAGACGCCCCGAATTACACTCCCAGTCAAATTCGGGAACTGTCTGTTCCGACCAAAGTTCAGTCAGTCTTCATCACGAGGGAGTAGAGCTTATGGCAGATGCTCGTTTCCGCTGGGCCGCATGGCTTGGCGCCATGGGACTGGCGCTCGTCGCCGTTCCGGCTGCGGCACAGAGCCAGCCCGCGCAGGTGACGTTCACCAAGGACGTCGCGCCGATCTTCCAGAAGGCGTGCGAGTCATGCCACCGAAAGGATTCGATTGGCCCGATGTCACTGGTGACCTACGAGGAATCGCGTCCGTGGGCGCGGTCGATCAAGTCGCGTGTGGCCGCCCGTCAGATGCCGCCATGGCACATCGACAAGAACGTGGGCATCCAGCATTTCGCCAATGACCGCTCGCTGTCGGACAGTGAAATCTCCACCATCGTGAAGTGGGTGGATGCCGGCGCACCGAAGGGTGACATGAAGGATATGCCGGCCCCGGTGCAGTGGCCGAGCGACCAGGACTGGAACTTCGCCAAGACCTACGGCAAACCCGACCTGATCATCAAGTCTCCCAAGTACACGATGCCGGCGCAGGCGCAGGACGCCTGGTACAAGCCCGTGGTGCCGACCGGCATCACCGAGGCCCGCTACGTGCGCGCCATCGAGATGCGCCCCGGCTCGGTGCGCGGCCGCAAGATCACCCACCACGCGCTGGCGCGCCTGCAGCAGACCGAGGCGTCGGCCCTCGCCGCGACGCCGAACAATGGTGACGACCCGGGCCCGGGGCTCTTCATGGAATGGGCCGTGGGCAAGCAGGGCGAAGTGGCCCGCGAGAACAGCGGCAAGCTGATGCTGCCCGGTTCGTCGATTGTGTGGGACATCCACTACCACGCCGTGGGCGAAGAGATCACCGACGACGTCGAGATGGCTATCTACTTCTACCCGAAGGGTCAGGAGCCGAAGTTCCGCCAGATGCTGTCGCTCTACAGCGGCATCGCGGGCGGCAACCGCAACCTCGACATCGCCCCCAACTCGATGTCGGTCACGCAGAACTTCCACGTGATGCGCAAGGCCGGCCGTATCGAGAACTTCCAGCCCCACATGCACCTGCGCGGCAAGGCCATGTCGATGGAGGCCATCCTCCCGAACGGCCAGACGCAGATGCTGAGCATGGTGAGCAACTACAACTTCAACTGGCACACCAACTACGTGTATGCCGACGACTACGCCCCGCTGCTGCCCAAGGGTACGGTGCTGCGCGTCACGTCGTGGCACGACAACACCAAGAACAACCCCAACAACCCCGACCCGAATCAGTGGGTGGGCTGGGGTGACCGCACGGTCGACGAAATGGCCCATGCCTGGGTGAACATCACCTACATGGACGACGCGGACTTCAAGGTCGAAGTCGACAAGCGCAAGGCCAAGCTGGCCGGCACGACCAGCGACCGCCAGCAGTAACCGGCGGGGCAGTCTCCAAAGGGGTGTCCCGCCCGGGACACCCCTTTTTTCTTCACACCTGTTTTTTGTTGGGAGTATTCCGGATGGCGTATCGAACCATGGCGACGCGCGTCTGTCAGGCACTGGTCCTCACCGGAGCAGTGCTGACGGCGGTGCATACCGTGTCGGCTCAGTTGCCCCTGCAGGTCATCAGAGAGTCAGGCGAGAGCCTGACGCCCGCCTACGAAGGCTGGTACTACCTGCCCGACGGCCGCCGCGCGGCCCTGATGGGCTACTTCAATCGCAACACCAGACAGACCTTCGACATTCCCGTCGGCCCCAACAACCGCGTCGAACCCGGAGGCCCCGACATGGGGCAGCCGACCCACTTCAACCAGCGCCGCGGCTGGGGCGTGTTCGCCGTCATCATCCCGCAGGACATGAAGGGCTCCTACACCTGGACCATCGTGTCCAACGGGAAGACCGAGTCGATTCCGATGAACATGGGTGCCGACTACGTGGTGGAACCCTTCAAGGACGCGGCCATGGGCAACAAGCCGCCCGTACTGGCCTTCGACCAGGGCGGCAAGACCTTCACGGGCCCGCCGATGGGTATTGCCAAGGAACTGACCGGCACGGTCGGCAGCCCCGTCGCTCTCGACCTGTTCGTCTCTGACGATGCCCACGAGGAGCCGGGATCGCTGCGGAAGCCGCCCGCCCCGGCTACCCTGCAGTGGCATCTGCACCGTGGCCCCGCGGGCGTCAAGTTCGCCCAGGAACGTCCGAAGATCGACTTCGCCGCCAACGGCAAGGCGACGACCACGGCCACCTTCAGCACGCCTGGGGAATACGTTCTCCGGGCCCAGTCGAACGACGCCACTGGCGAAGGCGGCGGCGGCTTCCAGTGCTGCTGGACGAACGTGCACGTCAAGGTCACTGTCAAGTAACGACTCATCGCCCGCCGGGGCGGCCCCGGACGGGGTCGCCCCGGTGTGCCCTCCGGCCGACCCGCGTCGCCTCTCCCCCGCATCCGCGAGCGGATCGGGGACCTCGCCCAGGCAGCACCTCCCCCCGGCGCTGCTGACGCTCCCGTCGATGGCTGCCGGCCCACCAGTCTTATCGGTCCCGCGACCGTTCGCCAGCCGACAGACTCTGCGGCGGTCGCACTCCCACGTTTCGACATGCCCCCGAACGTCGCGGTATGCGTCGGGGCATGTCTTCCGATGCAATTTGTTAATTGACTCGCGGATACATCCTGCGTAGTCTGAGGCGGTTCTACTGCGACCGAACGACGCTGGCCTGTAGCCCGCGTGCGCTTGGCGCGTTTGCATGATGTGTACTTCAGGAGGGGACGAATGTCGTTCAGACAGAGCATGAAGGCCGCCCTGGTCGCACTGGCGCTGGTTGTCGGGCTACCCGCCGCGGCCTGGGCGCAGAGTGCGTTTGCCGGTGTGGTGCGAGATACCTCCGGGGCCGTGATGCCCGGGGTCACCGTGGAAGCCGCCAGCCCGGTCCTCATTGAGAAAGTCCGTTCCGCCGTCACCGACGAAAACGGGGCCTACCGCATCGTCGACCTGCGCCCCGGCACCTACACCCTGACCTACTCGCTGCCGGGCTTCAACACCCAGGTGCGTGACAAGGTGGAACTTGGCGCGAACTTCGTGGCGACCATCAACGTCGAGCTCACCGTCGGCGCGCTGCAGGAGAGCGTCACTGTGTCGGGCGCAGCTCCCATCGTCGACGTGCAGACCAACGTTAAGCAGGTGCAGCTGTCGCGCGAGGTCATGACCCTCGTGCCGACCGCCGGCACCATTCAGGGCCTTGGCCAGCTCGTCGTCGGCGTCACGCTCAACGTGCCTGACGTGGGCGGCTCACGCGCCATGCAGCAGACCTACTTCGCCGTGCGCGGCCAGGGCGGCGCCCAGACCGTGGTGCTCGTCGACGGCCTCATGACCAACGGGCTCATGGGTGACGGCGCCGTCCAGGCGTATCACAACGAAGCCATGACGCAGGAAGCCGTGTATCAGACGGCCGGCGGCAACGCCGAGACCCTGACCGGCGGCGTCAACATGAACCTGATTCCGAAGGACGGCGGCAACACGTTCCGCGGCGGCATGCGCGCCTTCAAGTCGCCGAACTCGTGGCAGGGCAACAACCTCACCGACGACCTGAGGAAGCTCGGTGTGGCCCGTGTCGATCAGATCTCGAACTTCTACGAGGCCAACCTGGAACTGGGTGGGCCTCTGGTGAAGAACAAGCTCTGGTTCTTCGGGGCCTACCGCAAGGCCCGCTACGATCGTCCGATCGCCAACACCTTCACCATTCCGGCCGGCGCGAACACGCCGCAGGCCTTTGCCGCCTGCCTCGCCGGTGGCTCGGGCTGCGAGCAGGGCATCTCCGACGAAAAGATGGACAACCCGGTGGTGCGCTTCACGTGGCAGGTCAGCGAGAAGAACAAGCTGGCCATCTATGCCGACCGCGCGCTGCGCCTCCGTGGCCACGCCATGGGTTCGCTGACCGATGCCCGCACGGCGTCGGTCATCTGGAACACCCCGATCTTTGGCACCGGCTCGGTCAAGTGGACGTCGACGCTGTCGTCGCGCCTCCTGCTCGAGCAGGGCGCGTCGTTCAACATGGAACGCTACGACAACCTCTACCAGCCCGGCGTCTTCGCGGAGCGTGGCACCCCCGACTGGTATCGGAACGTTCGCAAGAACGACGTGAGCACCGGCCTGCTGTGGAACGCCTCCTCGGCCCAGCTCGGCAACTACCCCGACCGCTACAACGTGCAGGGCTCGATCTCGTCGGTCACCGGCACCCACAATATCAAGGTCGGCTACCAGTTCCAGTGGGGCGAGTATCGTCGCTGGAACAACGCCAATGCCGACCTCTACCAGTCGTACAACCGCGGCGTGCCGTTCCAGGTGACCGTGCTCAACACCCCCCTGGAAGTGCGTGAAGACCTCGACGCCAACCTCGGCATCTACGCGCAGGATTCGTGGACGCTGAACCGCCTCACCGTCAACTACGGTGTGCGCTGGGACCTCAACAAGCAGACCATCGTCGGCCAGAACCGTCAGGTCGGGCGCTTTGCCGATGTGCCGGCCTACGGCGACATTGCCTTCCCCACGTGGAGGGACTTCTCGCCCCGTTTCTCGGTCGTCTATGACCTGTCGGGTGACGGACGCACGGCCGTGCGCTTCGGCCTCAACCGCTTCATGACGGCCCAGACCACCGGGTTCGCGCAGCTGTACAACCCGACGGCCCTGACGAGCGCCAACCTGCCGTGGACCGACGTCAACGGCGACGACATCGCCCAGGGCGAGCGTGGCTGCGTCTACCTGACGGCCGGCTGCGAGATCAACTTTGCCAACCTGCCTTCGAACTTCGGGCGTCGGTCTCTGGCGCAGTTCAACCCCGACATCCAGCGTCCCTACTCGCTGCCGATCAACGTTGGCCTCAGCCACGAGCTCTTTCGCGGCTTCTCGCTGGCGGCCGAGTACTACCGCATCTCGTTCCGCGACCTCACGCTCCGCGTGAATACCGAGACGAACGAGAACAGCTGGACGCGATTCGAGACGGCCAACCCGCTCGGCGGCACGGTGCCGGTGTGGGTGCTCAGGCCAGAGTTCCGCGGCCGGGTGGCCAACGTCGACAGCACCAGCAAGGACATGAAGCGCACCTACAACGGCATTGACATCAACTACCAGGCCCGTATCAAGGGGATCCGGGCGTTCGGTGGTGTCAACGTCGAGCGGTCGCTCAACAACACCTGTGCAGCCGGCAGCTACAACCCGAACCTCAGCCTCTACTGCGACCAGAGCCAGAGCGGCATTCCGTGGCAGAAGCAGTTCAAGAGCACCGTGGTGTATCCGCTGCCCTACGGCGTGTCCCTGAGCGTCGCGTATCAGGACCTCAACGGCTACCTGAACGGTTCGGCGGCCCAGGCCTACGGCGGCTTCACCGCCGGCACCGGCTTCGACCTGCCTCGTGGTCAGGGCACCTTCCGGCTGCTGACGCCGACCAACGCCGACACCCCGGCGCTGGCCCAGGCCATGCGCGACGCCGGCGTGGCGTCGCTCAACGTGCCGCTCCGTGCGCCTGAGACGGAATACACCCCGCGCCTGCGCCAGCTGGATGTCTCGTTCAACAAGCGCGTGACGTTCAAGGGCATCACCGCCAACCCGCGCCTCGACTTCTTCAACGCGCTCAACTCGGACGACTACTCGTCCGTCGCGTCGATGCAGTTCGGCGCCGCCAACTACCTGCAGCCCTCAGTGGTCCTGCAGGGCCGCATCGTTCGTGTCGGCATCGACATGACCTGGTAAACATCTGGGACCGGGCGGCTCCTCTCCGGAGGGGTCGCCCGGCCTATACTGTCCCCATGGGCCCCGCCATGGGTGTTCGTCGAAGTCCTCTCCTCCCCATCCTCAGCCTGCTTCTGACAGTCGCCATCGCGCCTGTCACAGCTTCAGACGGCGTCACCAATCTTGACGGCAGTCCGGTCGATCCATTCGCCGTGCCTCAGGGCGTGCGTGCCCGCGTGCTGGTCTTCACCACCACCGACTGCCCCATCTCAAACCGCTACGCCCCGGAGCTGAGCCGACTCGCCGCCCATTTCAAGGCACGGGGTGTGGAATTCTGGATGGTCTATCCGGTCCCCGGTGATTCGCCGGAGCGAATCCGCTCGCACGTCCGCCGCTTCGGGGTGCAGTTGCCAGTCGCCCGCGATACACGGGGCACACTGGTCAAGCACACAGGGGTCACTGTCACGCCGGAAGTCGCGGTCATCGGCGCCTCGGGGCAGGTGGTCTATCGTGGGCGAATCGACGACCGCTACACCGACTTCGGCATCGATCGACCGTCCCCCCGCACACGCGATCTCGACCAGGCCCTGACGCAACTGCTCGCAGGGCAGCCCGTCGTGCCGGCCTCCACACGAGCCGTAGGATGTTTTCTGCCAGACCTTCTGAAACCGTGAGCCGGCGATGCGTGGCGGGAATGCTGTGGCTCGGGCTCAGCCTCGCCGGAGCTCCCGCCTTGGCGCAGACGGCCAACAGTCCTGGTCAACTTGCCGCCGAGCCCAGCGCTGGGCGATCGCACACCGTTACCGGTGGCTGGCTGGCCGGCAGTGGGCCGGCACCGTCGCCGACCCAGAGTCGTCCAGAGGCCGTCCAGGGCACCGCCGCATCCACAACCTGGCCCGACGTGGCCCCGATCATCTTCGAGGCCTGTACGCCCTGCCATCGCCCCGGCGGGCCGGGACCGTTCAGCCTCGCCAACGTCCGTGAGGTCCGCCAGCGGGCCCGCCAGGTGGTCCAGGTCATCCGTTCGGGCTACATGCCTCCGTGGAAGGTCGCGCCCGCCGTGGGCCATTTCGTGGGCCAGCGCGCGCTGTCACCGACCGAGCGTGACCGCCTCGAGGCCTGGGTCACCGCTGGCACCCCCGAAGGTAACCCGGCCGCGGCCCCGCGCCCCCCGACCTTTGCCGATGGTTGGCTGCTGGGCGCGCCCGACCTGGTCGTCACACTGCCTGAGGCGTTCGTGCTGAACGCCGACCCCTCCGATTCGTTCCGGATCTTTGCGCTGCCGGTGCCCATCCGCGAACGCCGGTATGTGCGGGGCATTGAGTTTCATCCGGGCAATGCCCGCGTTGTCCATCACGCCAACATCCGGGTCGACCGCACCCCCACGTCTCGGCGGCTCGACTCCGCCGATCCACTGCCCGGCTACGACGGCCTCATGCCGCGCACGGCCGAGTATCCCGACGGCCACTTCCTCGGCTGGACGCCCGGCCAGGTCGCCCCGCTCGTGTCTCCAGATCTGGCATGGGCGCTGGAACCGGGGAGCGACCTTGTCGTGCAGCTGCATATGCAGCCATCAGGCGCCGTCGAAGAAGTGCGGCCCGCCATCGGGCTCTACTTCAGCGACACCCCGCCCACGCGGACGCCGACGATTCTGCGGCTGGGCTCGCAGGGTATCGACATCGCTCCCGGCACAACGGCTTACACCATTCGCGACACCTATACGCTTCCGGTAGACGCTGACATCCTCGCCATTCAGCCGCACGCGCACTATCGCGCCACCGAAATCATCGGCGAGGCCACGTTTCCCGACGGACGCATCCAGCGTGTCATGCACATCACCGACTGGGACTTCCGCTGGCAGCATGTCTACCGGCTGGTCACCCCGTTGTCGCTGCCTCGTGGCACGCGCCTCTCGATGGCGTTCACCTACAACAATTCCAGCGGGAATCCCCGGAACCCCGACCTCACGCCCACCCGCGTGCTCTGGGGCCAGCGGTCACGCGACGAGATGGGCGACCTGTGGTTCCAGTTACTCGCGCACTCAGACGACGACCGGGCTCGCCTCAACAGCGAGATCACCACCAAGATGGTGGCCGAAGACATCATCGGCTACGAAACCATGCTGACCGTCACTCCTGACGATGTGGAACTGCACGATGATGTGGCGGTGCTGTATCTGGGGATGGGCAAGCCGCTCGACGCGGTGCGGCATTTCAGGGCGTCGGTCGCCCGACGGCCTGGGGCGGCACCCGCGCGCTACAACCTCGGCACCGCCCTCACGATGGCCGGGCAGATCGATGAGGGCGTGCGCGAACTCGAGCGGGCCGTAGCGCTCGATCCGCAATACGGCATCGCCTACGCGAACCTCGGCAGCGTGCTATTGCAGCAGGGACGCATCCCGCAGGCGATCGCGCGGCTCGAGCAGGCCGTCGCGCTGTCGCCGGCGAACGTCGAGGCCCTCAACTCGCTCTCGGCGGCGTATGCCGTCGCCGGAGACACGGCGCGTGCCCTCGATACCATCGACAAGGCCCTCCGGTTGGTCCCCCCGGCGCCGATGCAGCGCGTGCTGCGGCAGCGCCGCGACCTGCTCACACGGCAGCGCTGATCACTCCCGGCCTCGCACGCGTGAGGCACAGGCCGGAGCACCCGTCGACCCTCTGCCGCCCTGTCCCAGCACGGGCGCTGCGCCGCACGCCGCGTCCGCGCTGGTCGTCCGCCTCTGGCACGCGACGACCGACTCCGAGAGCCCAGCCGGTTCAGCTTCGCACGCCCCACCACCCGCAGGCCGTCCTCAGTGGCTCAGCGTGCGCCCTTCACCGCGACAGCCACGACTTCGATCTCGGCAGCGCCCCGATTGTGCAGCCGATGGGCGACCGCCCCATCAATGCGCGCGAAGTCCCCCGGGCCGTTCAGAGGCTGCCACGACGCGCCGTCGACCGCTGCCGTGCCCGGCGTCTGCATGACCAGCACAACGGGACCGTTGTGGGTCGACACCGGCAGCGAGGCCCCGGGCGCGACGACGAGACGTTCCGCGCGATAGTAGCGGTTCTCGAGCTCCGGGGCAGGCCCCCCTGCCGCCGGGGGCGCCGTGTCACCCGCCGTACGATTGGCGATGCCAATCAATCGGAAGAGCGAGGTACCGATGTTGTTGACGCGGTGCGTGTAGGGCGTTTCGACGTAGGTCGTGACGCTGTTCACCCGCTGCGGACGAGCGGGCGCCGGAGCCGGTGCCGCAGCCGCCGGCGTGGCGGGTGCCGCCGCAGCCCCGCCCCCGCTCCACGCGCCGCCCCAGTCCTGCCCGCGCGTCTGGCTGCGGGCGATGGGCACATACAGGATGGCCGTGTCGTGGGTGTGAAACAGCGTCTGGTCGCCAGGAGGAATCTGGATATCGAGGATGCGCAGCGTCGGCGTGTCGAGCATCAGGTGATGCCGGGGTTCCTCGTGGACCGGCACGCGGGTCTCGGCCCCTGCAGGCGACTGCGCCGCGGTCGGCACCGCCAACGGCAGGAAGGTCAGAGCGAGCAGGCACACACGGGCAGCAGACAGCGGCATCGGCACCTCCAGGAGGGGTTGGGCAGGGGGAAGGCTATCAGAAGCGGCGCGCGGGAGAACACGTTTTCGCCGGCATCCTGCAGGTGACCTGCTAGAATCGCCCCCGTTCGTCCTGCGGCATGCCGGTCCTCCGTTGGAGGTCCCGCGTGATCCCGCGTGGTGCAGAGGGGTTGTGTCCGCAG
>JBIIDF010000166.1:0-6683 GCA_044238535.1 Vicinamibacterales bacterium | reverse complement strand
GGGGCACCGTGGTGCAGTTGAAGGGAATGAACACCTGGCGGGCCCGCGGGCTGGCCAGATGCACGGCCCGGGCCAGGAGTTCTTTGCCGGTGCCGGTTTCCCCGGTGATGAGAATGGGCACCGCCGTCGGGCTGGCGCGCCTGATCGTGTCGATCAGCGTGCGGCTGATCGGTGCACGTGCCACGATGCCGAAGGCATCGTCTGGGCTGGAAGGCTCGTCGGGCGGCGTGGTGCGGAGCCGGGCCACGCGTCGGGTGGGCAGCGACTGCAGCAGGCGGGACAGCGAGGTGAGCGCGTCGCGCGCAGCGGCGCCCGGTGACGGTTCGACCCGCAGTTCCAGTGTTTCTGCGCCGACGCTGCCCAGGTCGAGAATCCATGTCTGGTCCGTGCGTGGTGGTATGTGCGTGAGCCCCGGGAATGGGTGGCTGAGGACCGCGCGCTCGAGTCCGCTGTCGCTGCGGGCAATCAACGAGGCGTCGGTTCCCAGACCGGCGTCGCGCACCAGGTGCAGGACTTCAAGCCCGCATAGCAGGGGATGTGGGGCGGTGACGGCCACGGCGGCCATGCGGTCGAGCAGGCGGGTGTGCGGAGGCGCCTCGCTCGAACCGGGGAGCAGCGGCAGGTCGGCGAGCCGGGCATCGACACGCCGGGCGCCGCGGTGCTGACCGGTGGCCATGTAGATGCGCTGTGCGCGTTCAAACGACAGTCGTGCGGTGGCCGGTTCGTGCCAGTAGGCGAGGCCCGCCGCGTATTCGACGTCCGCAAACAGGCCGAGCGGCATCACCGGCAACTGCTGCCGCAGCTCGTCCACGAAGGCCCGCGCGTCGGCCCACCGCTCGCGTGCGACCAGCAACTCGACGCGCAGCCACGAAAGACGCAGGCGCAGCGGCTGGTCGCCACTGCGACGGGCGCGGTCGTCGGCGTCGCTCCAGAGGGCGTCGGCCGTGTCGAGGTCGCCCTGTTCCATCAGCAGGCGGGCCCGCGTGGCCAGAAACCACCGCGCCTGACAGGCATGTTGGGCGGACGCCTCCGACAGACGCGCTGACAGGCGACCGGCGAGTATCGTCGCCTGCGCGGTATCGCCGTTCGCCATGTAGGCCTGCAGTCGCGTGTCGAGCAGCGCCAGTTCTCCCGCACTTCCCGGGCGGGCGAGGCGCAGCCCCTGGTCTATGGCCTGTTCACACCCGGCATCGTCCCCGGCGATGAAGCGGGCGTAGGCGAGCATGCCGAGGGCCGGCACCCGGACAGTGACGGCGCCGGACAGGTCCGCACGAATCCCGGCGTACTCGGCATGTGCCAGGGCGTCGAGGTAGCGCGCGTCGAGCACCGCCACGCCGGACGCGATGATGGCCCAGCGCGCGTCGAGCAGCGGGTTGTTCTCCTGCTGCAGCAGCAGCGTCACCATCTCAAGGGAGGCGCGCGCATCGGCCAGGTTCCCGGTGACCGCCTGCCACTCGGCATCGATGAGATACGGCAGGACGCTGAGGCTGCGGCTGCCCGTGTGGTACACCAGCGTGCGGGCTTCATCGAGGGCGGTGCGGTGCAGGCCCTCGCCCCGGCGTTGCATGCTGGCCAGCGCCAGTTCGCAGGCGGCGCGGGCATGCGCGTCAGGTCCGAGGTGTGTGGCTGCCAGGTCACGAACGTCGGCCAGCAGCTGCAGGCCACGGTCGACCGACCCGCCGTGGACCAGCGTGGCACGCCCGATCACATCCTTGAGCTGCGCGACCCGGGCCGGCACGGTTTCATGTCGCAGGAGCACTTCAGCGTCGATGGCCGACCGACGGAGGTCGCCCACGTGCGATTCCAGATAGACCCGCAGGCTGTCCTGCTCCGGGGGCAGCTGCGCCGCACCGCTGAGCGCGTGGAGGGCGCGTTCCAGCAGGCCTTGCTCAGTAAGGGTGAGGACGTGCCGGAACGTGTCCATAACAGAGGCTCGGGGATGGGGCCGCGGAACCAGACTCAGGAGTCAGTGGAACGTCAACTGGTAAGAAAAAGGCCGTGATGGGTGTGTATATGCGAGGATACGTGAGAAAAGCAAGACGTAGAATCTGCGAGATGGCCACAACACGCCCCCCCCGGTTTCTGCTGACTGCGCTGCTGATTGTCTCGGTCGCCGGGACGGCCGTGCTGCTCTGGCGTGACCTCCGGCCCAAGGCGCCGCTGACGGCGCCGGACGTGAGCGAGGGCCCGCCGACTCGTGGGGGACGGCTGAGCGTTGGCTTACGCAGTGAGCCGCGGTCGTTCAATCGTCACGTGAGTGCGACGGCCTTCACCGACACCTTCACACATCTGACCCAGGCACGGCTGGTGCGCATTCACCGCCAGACCCACGCGCTCGAGCCCATGCTGGCGGAGTCATGGACCACGGCACCCGACGGCCATCACTTCACGCTGCACCTGCGTCGCAACATCCAGTGGTCTGACGGGACTCCGTTCACAGCCGACGATGTGGTGTTCTCGGTGGAGGCGGCGTTCGACCCCGCCATCCAGAGCGTCCTTGCCGCGTCGCTGCGGGTCGGCGGCCAGCCCTGGGAGGTGCGGGCGGTCGATCCGCACACCGTCATCCTCGGCTTCGCCGCCCCTTTCGGCCCCGGGCTTCGACTGCTCGACCTCTTGCCTGTGCTGCCGAAGCATCGCCTGGACGAGGCACGCCGCATCGGTACCTGGGCGACCGCATGGGGCCCGGCGACGCCTCCTGGGCACATCGTCGGGCTTGGTCCCTTCCAACTGACCCGCTACGACCCGGGGCAGCGCGTCGTCCTGACCCGGAATCCCCACTACTGGCGCACGGACTCGGATGGCGCCGCTCTCCCGCATCTCGACGAGGTGGTGCTGGAGATTGCGTCGGATGTCAGTACCGAGCTCCTGCGGCTGCAGAACGGTCAGCTCGACATGCTGCAGCAGGCCCTGCGATCAGAAGACGTCGCGACGCTGCAGCCCCAGATTGATGCCGGCGCGCTGTCGCTGGTCGAACTGGGCGTGACGACGGACCCTGATGCGTTCGTCTTCAACCTGCGGCCGGCCGTGTGGGCCAGCGATCCCCGTGCCCCCTGGGCCACGTCACGCGCGCTGCGACAGGCACTGTCGCACGCCGTCAATCGGGAGCAACTCGCCAACGCCGTCTTCCTTGGTGAGGCCGTGCCGGTGTGGGGTCCGGTCACACCGGGCAACACGCGATGGTTCTCGCCGAATGTGCCCCGTTATCCGTATGACCGTGCCCGCGCACGCGACTTGCTGAAGAGCGTGGGGCTCGAGCAGCGGGATGATGACCCGTGGCTCGAGGATACCGGGGGACGCGAGGCACGCCTCACCGTGCTCACCTTCCGAGGGAACACGGCTCTCGAACGCGAACTGGCATTCGTACGAGAAGCCGCAGCTGCGATTGGCGTGGCGCTTGACCCGGTGCCGCTGGAGACCAACGCCCTCATCAGCCGCATGCTGGCCGGCGACTTCGAGACGCTGTTCTTCAGTTATTCCACCAGTGACCTCGACCCGGCGTTGACGCAGGACTTCTGGCTGAGCAGCGGGAACTCGCACCTCTGGCACATGGCCCAGCTGGCACCAGCCACCCCGTGGGAGGCAGAGATTGACCGCCTGATGAGGCAGCAGGCCACCACGACCGATGAGCCGGAGCGCCTGCGCCTGTTTGCCGACGCCCAGCGGGTGCTGGCCGAGGAAGTGCCCGTGCTGTACTTTGTGGCTCCCCGGCTGTCGATGGGCGTCAGCCGACGCGTGCGCCATGTCTCGCCGTCGGTCCTGCGTCCGCATCTGCTCTGGGCGGCCGATTCCCTGAGTGTGGCGCCGTGAGCGGGCGGTGATGCTGCGGCGGCTCTGTCTGCGGCTGGCGTATGTCGCGGTGCTGGCGTGGGGGGCCGGGTCTCTGGCCTTCGTCATGACGCAACTGGCCCCGGGCGACCCGACGCTGGTGGACCCCAGCCCCGGCACCTTCGAGGTACGCGACGCGCTCCGGGCGCGTCTCGCACTCGACGCCCCCCTCTCGGTGCGCTATGGACGCTGGCTCTCGGAGATCGCTGCGGGCGGGCTTGGGCACTCCGTCCTCTTTGCCCGTCCCGTGGCTGACGTGCTGCGCGAGCGCACCCTGAACACGGCAGTGCTCGCGTGCGTGGCCCTGCTGATCGGTTCCCTGCTGGGGCTGCCGCTCGGGGTATATACGGGCAGTCACCCGTCGACGAACCCCGCGCGGGTGATTCGTCTGGTGTCGACGCTGCTTGTCTCGACCCCCTCGCTGCTGATGGCGCTGCTGCTGGTGGTCGCGAGTGCGCGCACGGGATGGCTGCCCGTGGGCGGCATGACGGGGGCGACCGTCGCGGCGACGCTGCTGGGGGACGTCCTCGACCGGGTGTCGCATCTGGTCGTGCCGGCACTCGCACTGGCGTTGCCGCTCGCCGCCATCCTCGAGCAGACGCAGGCACAGGCGCTCTCCACGGTCCTCGCGGGACGCGTCATCGAGGGTGCCCGCGCGCGGGGCCACTCGCGTTGTGCCGCGCTGTGGTGGCATGCGTGGCCACTGTCGTTTTGCACCGTCCTGCCGGTGTACAGCGTGCTGGCCGGCTCACTGTTCGGCGGTGCCGTCGCCGTGGAAGTGGTGACAGCGTGGCCTGGTCTCGGTCGGCTGATGGTCGATGCCGTGCGGGCGCGCGATGCGGCGTTGCTCGCCGGCGCGGCGATGACGGCGACGACCCTGCTGGCACTCGTGACACAGGTGGTTGACGGGGTCGCCGAGTGGCACGACCCGCGCATGGCGGCGTCCTCGTGAGCGTGACGACGCGAGTGCTGGCATGGCTGGCCACCCTGCTGCTGGTGGCCACACTCGCGCCGATGCTGGCCCCGTACGGGCCAACCCAGCTGTTTCCCGATGCCAGGCACGTGCCCCCCATGCTGCCGCGCATCGAGACGGGGGGCCGCGTCCAAGCCGTGATCCTGACCGACCGGCGGCGCGAGCGCTACGACACGGATCCGACACGCCTGCTGCCCCTGCCGTGGTGGGGCTCCACGGACACGCCCGTGTTTGTGTTCGGCACTGACGCTGGCAGTCGCGACATCCTGTCGCGCCTGCTGGTGGCGGCGCGTCCGACGATCCTGCTGGCCCTGGCGGGCTTGTTCGGGTCAATCACGCTGGGCACCGTGCTGGGCGTCATCGCGGCCCGGCGGGGCGGGCTCGTCGATGCGGGCATCATGCGCACGGGCGACCGGCTGCTGGTGCTGCCACTCATGGTGGTCGCGCTGCTGGTGCGTGGCGCGCTGCCTGCGGTGGTGCCGGCCGTCGAGGTCTTCGCCTGGCTGTCCCTGCTGCTCAGCGGCATCGCCTGGCCTGTCGTCATGCGCGTCGTCCGTGCGACGATTCGCGAAGAGCAGGCGTCGGCTGCGGTGCTCGCGGTCACGGGACTCGGGGCCAGTGGGGGCTACCTGCTGCGGCGTCACCTGTTGCCTTCGTGTGCCGGGCCCGTCCTGGCGCAGGCGGGAGTGCTGCTGCCGGCGTTCATGGCGGCCGAAGCGGGACTCTCGTTTGTTGGCCTGGGCTTTCCGGACGCCTGGCCCACATGGGGCACCATGCTGCGTGACGCCACGGATGTCGGCGCGCTGGTCCGGTTCCCCTGGACGCTGGCTCCGGCGGCGGCCATTTTTCTGGTGACCCTCGGGACCCGGATGGTCGTTCCCACGGGCCACCGCGCCACGGCCACCGCGGTCCTCGGAGCCTCCCCGGGTAAAATCGGGGGCGAGGTATCGAGACGATGACGTTTGCGGGCATTTATCACCCACTGGTCACCCCGTTCACGCCCGCGGGCGATGTCGACGAGGCCGCCGTCGCGCGCAACGCTGCGCGCTACATCGCCACGGGACTCACCGGTCTCGTGGTCCTCGGCTCGAACGGCGAGTCGCCGCAATTGGACGAGGACGAGTCTGACCGGATCATCGGGGCCGTGCGGCAGGTTGTACCCGCGGGACGTCCGCTGCTGGCCGGGGCGGCACGCGAGTCGACGCGCGCCACCATCGCCGCCTGCCGCCGCGCGGCGGCGCTGGGCGTGGATGCCGTGATGGTGCGCACGCCGGCGTTCTACAAGAACATGATGACCAGCGACGCGTTCGTGCAGCACTTCACCGCCGTCGCCGATGCGTCGCCGGCGCCCGTGCTGCTGTACAACGTGTCGATGTATACGGGCGTGACGCTGCATCCCGAGGCCGTCGCCATCCTCAGCCGGCATCCGAACATCGTGGGGCTGAAGGAAAGCGGCAACGACCTGCAGCTGCTGGGCGATTACCTGTCGGCGTCGGCAGGACAGGACTTCGTGGTGCTGTGCGGTTCGGCGACGTCCCTGTTTTCGGCGCTGGCTCTCGGTGCGCACGGCGCAGTGCTGGCGCTGGCGGGACTGGCCACCGCGCAGTGTCTCGCCCTCCGCGACCTGATGCGTGACGGACGGTATGGCGAGGCGCGCGCCCTCCAGCAGCGGTTGCTGCCGCTCGGCCGCGCCATTGGGGCGCAGCACGGAGTCCCCGGGCTCAAGGCGGCACTCACCCTGATGGGCTTCGAGACGGGCGGCCCGCGACTGCCGCTGCGGCCGGCGCCGGAGGTGGTGGTGGCACAGATGCGTGCCCACCTGTCGGCGCTCGACCTGCCGGTGGTGTCGTGACCACGGGCCGCGTCAGGACGTCTCTCTCGGCCG
>JBIIDF010000165.1:0-6688 GCA_044238535.1 Vicinamibacterales bacterium | reverse complement strand
CAGCGCCAGCCGCTACGGCCTGCAGACGGGCATCGACCGCGTGACCTCGGTGAACCCCCTGGCCACCGGCAACCGCACGTGCCCCTGGACCGACCCGAACGGGGACGGCAAGTTCCAGGAATCCGAAGTCAACGTGGCCCAGTGCACCGCCTTCAGTGGCGGCGTCGGCTTCTCGTATGCCCCGGGAGTGGCCTGGCCCTACTCGGACGAAATGACCGCGGGCGTCGAAACCGAGCTGCCCGGTCAGGTGCGCGCGGGGGCGATGTTCTTCTACCGCACCAACCGCCAGCAGTTCGGGAACCGCAACGTCGCGCTGCCGGCCTCGGCTTACACGGCCTCACAGATCACGCTCCCGAATGGCCCCGGGGGCACGATTGCCAGCCCCAAGCCGACGACGGTCACGCTCTATAACGTGGCGCCGGCGCTGGTGTCGGCCAACCAGACGGTGCGTGGCAACGAAGACTATCTCGACACGACCTACAAGGGTGTTGAGTTCACGGCGACCAAGCGCTTCTCGAAGGTGTGGCAGATGCAGGCGGGGCTGACGATTGGCAACAACATCGGCGGCACTCCCAACGGCAGCGACCTGAACGACCCGAACGTCACGCTCTACAAGGATGGCCGAGTGGGCAACGATTCGACGGTCGCGTTCCGCCTGTCGGGCAGCTACATGCTGCCCGGGGACATCAACCTCGCCGGGTCGCTCATCGCCAACAATGGCTATCCCTACGTGTCGACCTACTCGATTTCGCGTGCGTATGCGGCCTCCCAGGGGGTGACCCTCAGCCGGTCGACGCAGACGGTGGTGCTGAGCCGTCGTGGTGATGAGACGTTTGACAGCGTCATCATGGGCGACGTCCGCCTGTCGCGTCGGTTCACGCTGCCCGGGGGCCGCAGTGTCACGCCGCAGATCGACTTCTTCAACCTGAGCAATGCCGACACCACCGTGGCGCACAACGTCCAGGTGGGGAGTTCGTATCTCTACCCGAGCGAAATTCTGGCGCCGCGCATCATCCGCGTGGGCTTCAGCCTGAACTTCTAGCCGGTATCGGCCACCCGTTTCCCGGGTGGTCAGGCAGTACTCGGCCGGCCACAGCCCCACGGGGCTGTGGCCGTTCGCGTGTCGAGGCACGACCTGCTACCATCGGGACGTGTCCCTCGACGAGCGCGCCTTTTTCAACGAACGCCCCGAGCAGCGCCCCGGGCAGTTTGCCTGTCCCCGGTGCCGCCGCAGCCACGAGTATCCAGTCCGTTGGGTGCGGCGTACGCGCAAGCCGCAGCCGCCCCCGCAGGCCGATGGCACCGACCGTGCCCGGTGGGCCAAACTGCGCGACCATCTGCTGCGGCTCGATGATGAAGTGACTTGCAAGTCGTGCAGCAAGCGCTTCGAGATTCCCTCGCAGCAGTCGCTGGTGTTTCTCGACCAGCTGGAGGGGCTGCCGAACGACGCCGATCTTGACGCCGAGATTGCCGCGGCCGAGTCGGCCGGCGCACCTCCGCCCGCGTCGACGAAAGGGCCGCTGCCGGCCCGGTTTTCGCGCCCCTCGCGCGGATGGCGGGGATGACACGGAATGACAATCGACTGAGGTCATCCCCGGCTATACTCCGGGATACCTGCCTTATGACTCGACCTGCAATTCTTGCGATCTCAGCTCTGGTGTGCGGAATGACGGTGCTGGTCGCCGCAGGGCCGCAGCAGACCGCCGCCCCCGCAGCGGCCGTGGGCTCAGCCGGGACACCGGCCGCATCGCTGCGTCCGGTGGTGAGCCGTGCGGTTGCACCGACAACGGCCAGTCAGAACGACACGATCCGGCAGTACTGCGTGGGCTGTCATAGTGACCGCGCCAAGGCGGGAGGACTCACGCTCGCCAGCTACGATGCCGGCACCGCGGCACAGCACGCGGATGTGACCGAGAAGATGATCCGCAAGCTGCGTGCGGGGATGATGCCGCCGGCTGGTGCGCGGCGTCCCGATGCGGCCACGATCACCGCGCTCGCCGAAGCCCTTGAGAGCCGCATCGATGCCTCGGTGCCGAGCAATCGCGCCGGGGGGCGCGTGTTCCAGCGCCTCAACCGCGCCGAGTATGCCAGTGCGGTGCGCGACCTGGTGCATGTTGACGTGGATGTCACGGCCCTGCTGCCCGCCGACACCATCAGCGCCGGCTTCGACAATGTCGCCGATTCCCAGTTGTTCTCGACAACCCTGATGGAATCGTATCTGCGGGCGGCCGGCCGGGTGACGACCCTGGCGCTTGGCGACCCCGAGGCCGAATCGGCCGAGGCCCTGTATCGCGTCCCGAAAACGCAGTCGCAGATGGAGCAGGTGCCCGGCGCCCCGCTCGGGACGCGCGGCGGCATCTCGGTCATGCACACGTTTCCGGCCGACGGCGAGTACACGGTGCGCGTCGAGCTGCATGGCAACGCCTGCGGGTTCCTGTTCGGCGGACCCAACCTGAACGAGCAGATTGAGATCTCGATCGATGGGGACCGTGTGGCCCTGCTCGATGTGAATCCCCGGCTCGCCGATGTGACCGGTGGCCTGATTATCAAGACCCCGACGATTCACCTCAGCGCGGGTCCGCACCGCGTCACGGCGGCCTTCCTGCAGCGATTCGAGGGGCCCATCAATGACCTGATCGCTCCCATCGATCACACCCTGGCCGACACGCAGATTGGCGTCTCGCACGGCCTGACGACGCTGCCGCACCTGAAGGACATGGCTATCGTGGGTCCCTCGAAGGTGACCGGCGTCTCCGACACGCCGAGCCGCCGGAAAGTCTTCACCTGCCGTCCCACGTCTCCGGCGGAAGAGACCGCGTGCGCGTCGCGCATCGTGCGCACGCTGGCCACCCAGGCGTTCCGGCGTCCGGTGACAACGTCCGACTTCGATCGCCTGATGGCGTTTTATCGCAGCGGACGCGCCGATGGCGACTTCGAATCGGGAGTGGCCACCGCGCTCGAGGCGATTCTCGCCAGCCCGCAGTTCCTGTTCCGGCTCGAGCCGGTGCCGGCCACTGCGGTCAAAGGACAGCCGTGGCGGCTGGACGACCATGCGCTGGCGTCGCGCCTGTCGTTCTTCCTGTGGGGCAGCGGACCGGACGAGGCGCTGATGAAGGCCGCGTCGACGGGGCAACTGTCGACGCCTGCCGCCATTGAGCGGCAGGTGACCCGCATGCTGGCCGACCCGCGATCCGAGGCGCTGGCGACGCGCTTTGCGGGGCAGTGGCTCCGCCTTGCCGACGTCGAACAGATTCTGCCCGACGCAATTCTGTATCCCTACTTTGACCGGTCGCTGGGGCGCGCCATGGTGCGCGAGGCGGAGCTGTTTTTCGACAGTCTCGTGCGCGAGGACCGCACCGTGACCGACCTGCTGACGGCCGACCATACGTTCGTCAATGGCCGCCTGGCCCGGCATTACGGCATGCCCAACATCACCGGACCCGAATTCCAGCGCGTGACAGTGAGCGACGAGCGGCGCGGGCTGCTGGGCAAGGGCGGGGTGCTCATGCTGACGTCGGTGGCCGACCGTACCTCGCCGGTGATGCGCGGCAAGTGGGTGATGGAAGTGATTCTCGGGTCGCCGCCGCCAGCGCCTCCCCCGAACGTGCCCACGCTCGAGGAGACCGGAGCCGCGGGAGCCACCCGGTTGCTGACGACGCGCGAGCGTATGGAAGAACACCGGAAGAATCCGGCGTGCCGGTCGTGCCACCGGGTCATTGACCCGCTGGGGCTGGCCCTCGAGAACTTCGATGTGACCGGCAAGTGGCGCATCAAGGACAACGGCTCGGCCGTGGATCCGTCGGGGGAACTCTACGACGGCACCCCGATGGATGGTCCGGCGGGCCTGCGTCGGGCGCTGCTGAAGCACCAGGACGTCTTTGTGTTGAGCTTCACGGAAAGCCTCATGACCTACGCGCTGGGGCGCCGCATCGAGCCGCAGGACATGCCGATGATTCGTCGCATCGTGCGCGACGCCGGCCGCCAGAACTACCGGCTCAGTGCGCTCATCAAGGAAGTGGCGAAGAGCCCCGCGTTCAGGCTGGGGGCCGAGGTGCCGGTGGTCACGGAGACCACCATGGCCCCGGCCCACTGACGCCCGCAGAGACGACCGCAGACCGACAGGAGCTCGAACGATGTCCTATCTGACCCGACAGACGTTGAACCGGCGGACCGTGCTGAAAGGGCTGGGTGTCAGCGTGTCGCTGCCCCTGCTCGACGCGATGATGCCGACGCGGATGGCCGATGCCCAGCAGCTGGTGGGCAAGAAGCGGTTTGTGGCCATCGAGATGGTCCACGGCTCGGCCGGCTCCACGGCCTTCGGCGAGAAGAACCACCTGTGGGCGCCGGCAGAGACAGGCCGGAACTATGCCTTCGGCAAGTCGAGTCTCGCGCCGCTGGAGGCCTACCGCGAGCACCTGACCATCGTCAGCCGCACCGACGTGCGGAATGCCGAAGCGTTCACGCCCCCCGAGATTGGCGGCGATCACTTCCGCTCGGCGGCGGTGTTCCTGACCCAGTCGCATCCGCACCAGACGCAGGGGTCTGATGTGCGGGCCGGGGTGTCGATCGACCAGATTTTTGCCAACCAGGTGGGTGGAGAGACGCCCATTCCCTCGATGCAGCTGTGCATCGAGAATGTCGACCAGGCCGGCGGATGCTTTTACGGCTATTCGTGCGCCTACACCGATTCGATCAGCTGGGCCACCCCGAACGACCCGCTGCCGATGATTCGCGATCCGCGCGCGGTGTTCGACCAGCTGTTCGGCGTGGGCGCGACGCCCGAGGCGCGTGCGCGCCGGCGTCGGCGCGACCGCAGCATTCTCGACTGGGTGACCCAGTCGGTGAGCGACCTGCGGAAGACCCTCGGCCCGGCGGACCAGGCCCGTCTGGCGGATTACCTCGAGGATGTCCGCGAAATCGAGCGCCGCATCCAGAAGGTCGAGGCCAGCAATGCCAGTGGCGAGCCCAGGGACCTGCCGGGTGCGCCCGCGGGCGTGCCCGATTCCTACACCGAACACGTCAAGCTGATGTTCGACCTGCAGGCGCTGGCGTTCACCGCCGATCTGACGCGGTCGTTCGCCTTCAAGCTGAGCCGTGACGTGTCGAACCGCGTGTACCCAGAGACGGGCGTGACCACGGGTTTCCACATCGCCTCGCACCACGGCGACCGCGATGATCGCATTACCGAGTTCGGCAAGATCAACACGTATCACGTGAGCCTGCTGCCGTACTTCCTCGACAAGCTCAAGGCTGCGAAGGAAGGCGACCGCACCCTGCTCGACCAGTCGGTGGTGCTCTATGGATCGCCGATGGGCAATTCCAACGTGCACAACCACAAGCGCTGCCCGCTCATCCTGCTGGGGCACGGCGGTGGTGCCATCAAGGGCGGCGTGCACCTCGCGGCCGCCGACGGCACGCCCATGGCGAATCCGATGCTGTCGGTGCTGCACACCTTAGGGGTCGATGTCCCGACATTCGGTGACAGCACGGGTGCCTTTGACCTCAATGCACCGGTGGTGACGACCGCCGCAGGAGCCTAGATCCATGACACGCGCCCATCGATTCCTGCAGATGCTGACGGCGACCGGGGTGGCACTGCTGCTGGCAGTGGGGTTGGCCGCTGCGCCACCGGCCCCTGTGGCCGAGGCCGCCCAGAAGGGTGATCTCACGTCGGTGCGCCGCCTGCTGAAGGAAGGCGCCGACGTCAATGCCGCGGCCGGCGACGGCACAACGGCGCTGCATCATGCCGCCATGCGCGGCGATGCCGAGATGGCGACCGTGCTGCTGGCGGCGGGCGCGAACGTGCGCGCGACGACACGCCTGGGCGGATACACGCCACTCCATCTGGCGGGACAGCGTGGCCACAGTGCGGTGATCGAAGCCCTCGTCAAGGGCGGTGGTGACACCAACGCGGCCACACAGACCGGCGCCACGCCCCTGATGATGGCGGCCGCGTCTGGTCACGTGCCGGCAGTGAAGGTGCTGCTGGCGAACAAGGCCAGCGTCAACGCCCGCGAAAAGGCCAACCACCAGACGCCCCTGATGTTTGCGGCGGCATTCGATCGCGCCGAGGTCGTCACGTTGCTGGTCGAGGTCGGTGCCGACCTGAACGCGATCTCCCTGGTGACCGATGTGTCGCCGCTGATCTCGGCTGAAGAAGCGCTGCAGGAAGAGATTCGCGTCTCGACCCAGCGTAGCGGCGGGCAGGCACCGACGCTGAACGCGCCGCAGAAGACCGTGCCAGCCGACGAAATTCCCGGCGTGACCCGCAACTACCGCTACAACGAACTCATCGGCAAGCAGGGGGGCTTCGGCGCCATTCACTTCGCCGCGCGTCAGGGGAGCCAGGCGTCGGTCGCGGCCCTGCTGGCCGGTGGGGTCACCGTGAACAGCCGTGCCGCCAACGATGGCACCACCCCGCTGCTGATGGCCATCATCAACGGCCACTATGACCTCGCGATGTTCCTGCTGTCGCAGGGGGCCGACCCGAACATGGCCGCCGAGAATGGTGCCGCACCGCTCTACGCGACGTTGAACATCGAGTGGGCACCCAAGTCGTTCTATCCCCAGCCCCGCGCTCAGCTGCAGCAGAAGACCGACTACCTGCAGTTGATGACGGCCCTGATCGACAAGGGGGCCGACCCGAACGCACGCCTGCGCAAGAAGGTCTGGTATACGCAGTACAACT
>JBIIDF010000164.1:0-6690 GCA_044238535.1 Vicinamibacterales bacterium | reverse complement strand
GATGTGGCCGACCGCGAGAAGGTCGACATCCGGCATCACACGGTCATCTACACGGTGACCGATGAAATCCAGAAGGCCATGACCGGCCTGCTCGAACCCACGCTGAAGGAAGTCCGCCTCGGCAGTGCCACCGTCCGCGACACGTTCAAGGTGCCGAAGCTGGGCACGGTGGCGGGCTGTGTGGTCAGCGATGGCCGCATCACCCGTCAGGGCGATGCGCAGGCCCGCCTCATGCGCAACGGCGACAAGCTATGGGAAGGCCGTCTGGCCTCGCTGAAGCGCTTCAAGGACGATGTGTCCGAGGTCAAGACCGGCGTCGAATGTGGTATCGGCCTGCAGGGCTGGGACGATATTCAGGTGGGCGACACCATCGAAGTCTTCCAGATCAACCGCGTGGCGGCTGGCTCCTAGGCGGCTGTCATGGCGCTGGCCCACCGCGTCGAGCGGATCGCTGAACAGATCCGCGAGGAACTGAGCCAGATGCTGGCCACGGAGGTGGCCGACCCGGGGGTCGGCCTGGTCACCCTGACCCGGGTCAAGGTGACCGCCGACCTCTCTCTGGCCCGGGTCTACTGGACGGCCCTCGGTGACGAGAAAGAGCGTCAGCTCACCACCAAGGCGCTCAACCGGACCATCCCCTACCTCAGGCATCTGCTCAGCCAGCGCCTCATGCTGCGCCGCGTGCCCGAGCTCAAGTTTCAGTACGACGAGTCGATCGAGGCGGCTGACCGCATCGAGCAGATCATTCAGGAACTGCACACCGAGCGCGAGGCGCATCCCGAACTGAACGCCCTGGTCGATTCGCCGGCACCACCGAAGGCGACCGATGATTCCGTCAAGTAGCCCCCCCCACGAGGTGGTACGCCGCCTGCAGCAGGGCCAGCGATTCCTCGTCACCTCTCACCAGCGGCCCGATGGAGACGCCATCGGGTCAGCCTGTGCCCTGGCCCTCGCCCTCCAGGCGCTGGGCAAGCACGCCACGGTCGTCATGGATGCGGTACCCCCGGCCTACCTCCAGCCGTTTCCGCACGTCAGTGACCTCCTGGTGACGACGTCGGTCACGGACCGGGTGGATGCCGTGCTGGTGATGGAATGCAGCAGCCTGTCGCGCTGCGGCGTCCTGGGCCTCGACCAGTCCCCGGTCATCAACATCGACCACCACCCCGGCAACACCCGATACGGCACCATCGACTGGATTGACGAAAGTGCCGCGGCGTGTGGTGAACAGGCCTTTACCCTGATCGACGCCCTGGGCGTGGCACTGACCCCGGCCATCGCGACCCATCTGTATCTGGCGATCCTCACGGACACCGGCTCCTTTCATTTTTCCCATCTGACGCCGCGCACCTATCAGCTGGCGGCGCGCGCCGTGGCCGCCGGCGCCGACCCGCAGTGGATTGCACGGACCCACTACGACAGCAACTCGATCGGACGCGTCCGCATTTTCGGGGCCGTGCTCAACACCATGACGACCCTCGCGGACGGGCGGGTCGCCGTCCTGCACATCACGCGTGCCATGGCGGCTGCGCTGGGCGGCACCTACGACGACACCGAGGGCCTCATCAACTTTCCCCTGACCGTCAAGGACATCCAGGCCGTGGCTTTCCTCAAGGAAGCCGCCGATGGCGACTGGCGGCTCAGTCTCCGGTCGAAGGGCGCGGTCGACATTGGCCGCATTGCCCGCAGCTTCGGGGGTGGAGGGCATACCAACGCCGCCGGATGTGCGGTCGCCGGCAGCTACGACGAGTGCCTGGCCCGTCTGACGCCGCTGCTGTGCGCGGCCGTGCCGGCATGAGTTCCGGCGTCCTGGTCGTCGACAAGCCACAGGGGCCGACCTCACACGACGTGGTCGCCGTGGCTCGGCGCGCGCTGGGCGAACGACGCATCGGGCACTGTGGCACGCTCGACCCGCTGGCCACAGGAGTCCTGGCACTGGCCATCGGGCAGGCCACACGTCTCGTGCAGTATCTGATGGCGACCGACAAGACCTACCGTGCCACCCTCAGGTTCGGGGTGACGACGACCACCTACGACACGCTGGGGGAAGTCTGTCAGCGGAGCGATGCCCGTCCCTCACGTGAGGCCATTGAACAGGCCCTTGCGCAATTCCGCGGGCCGCAGCTGCAGACGCCACCGGCCTTCTCGGCGAAGAAGGTCGACGGACACCGGTCCTACGATCTGGCGCGCCGGGTCGGACAGCCCCCACCGGCGCTCGCCCCGGTGACGGTTCATGTGCACGCCCTGACCCTCGACGCCTTTGACGGCGAGTGCGCGGTCCTCACCCTGACCGTCTCGTCGGGGTTTTACGTGCGGTCTCTGGCGCACGACCTGGGCCAGGTGCTGGGCACCGGGGCCGCCCTGGAACAGCTCCGCAGAACACGCGCGGGCAGCTTCTCGCTCGAGCAGGCCGTGACGCTCGATACGGTGGCCACCGCAGACCGGCAGGGACTGCAGGCCGGCATCATTCCCATGGCCGGCTTGCTGGCGGACCGGCCGGCGCTGCATCTTGACGCAGGCACCGCAGCTCGGGCCCGGAAGGGCGTCGACCTGCCGGCTCCTGCCGGATGGCCGGACGCGGCCCCGCTGACCCGGCTCTTCGATGACCAGGGGCACCTCCTGGGGCTGGCCGTGCCCGGCCGGGAACCGGGGTTCCTGCACCCGACGGCGGTTTTCGGCTAGTCAGCCTTCCTTCTTTTCGGCTAACATCAGGGTTTCCCGACGACATCACCTGTCGTCATAGACGGCGGTCTGGACCCGCAGCATTCTGCTGCGCCTGGGCCGTGCGTGGAGGCACCGTGGCACTGACCAAGGACAAGAAGACCGCCCTCATCGGCGATTACAAGACTCACGCCAGCGATACCGGTTCTCCCGAAGTGCAGGTGGCCCTGCTGAGCGACCGCATTTCGTACCTGACCGAACACTTCAAGACCCACGCGAAGGATCACCATTCGCGCCGCGGTCTGCTCAAGCTCGTCGGCCAGCGTCGTCGCCTGCTCGATTACCTCAAGAGCAAGGACGTCGACCGCTACGCCTCGCTCATCCAGCGGCTTGGTATCCGCAAGTAGGTCAGTCACCCACATCGGTTTCCGGCCGGTCACCGGGGTCCCTGCAGCCAGGGGCGTCGGTGACCACGGTCGAAAGGTTCGCTATGCACATCAGTGAGATTTCATTCGGGGGTCGGTCGCTGACGATCGAGACGGGCAAGTGGGCCAAGCAGGCGCACGGCTCGGCGGTCGTCCGTATGGGCGACACCATGGTGCTCGTGACGGCCTGCCACGCAGGCAGCCCCCGCGAAGGCATCGATTTCCTGCCGCTGACAGTCGACTACCGCGAGTATGCCTACTCGGCGGGTCGCATTCCCGGCGGCTTCTTCAAGCGCGAAGGCAAGGCGACCGAGAAGGAAACGCTGACCAGCCGCGTCATCGACCGTCCCATCCGCCCGCTCTTCCCGACCGGCTGGAGCTTCGAGACGCAGGTCATCGCGTTCGTGCTCTCGGCGGACAAGGACAACGACGCCGACGTGCTGGCCATCACCGGCGCGGCCGCCGCGCTGGCCCTCTCGGACATGCCGCTCGAGAAGACCATCGCGGGCGTCCGCGTGGGTCTCATCGATGGCGCCTACGTCATCAATCCCACGTTCGAGCAGCGGCGCCAGAGCCGCCTCGACCTGGTCGTCGCAGGCAGCCACGACGGTATCGTCATGGTGGAAGCCGGCGCGCGGGAAGTCTCGGAAGAGGAAGCGCTCGCCGGGCTCGACGCCGCCCATCAGGCGATCAAGCAGCTCTGCAGCGGCATCGATGCCCTGGCCGCCAAGGCCGGCAAGACCAAGCTGCCCAAGCCGGCCGTGACGGTCGACGCGGCCTTCCACGCGATGGTCGAAGGCCTGGCGCTCGAATCGCTCACGCAGGCCATGCGCATCAAGGCCAAGCTCGAGAACTACGCCCAGGTGGCGCAGGTCGAAAAGCAGGTCCTGTCCTCGCTGCCCGCCGACGCCGCCGACCGCAAGGGCGAGGCGAAGGGGATTCTCGGCGCGCTGCAGGAGAAGGTGCTGCGCGATGAAGTGCTGCAGCGCGGTGTGCGTCTCGACGGTCGCCGTTTCGACGAGATTCGCCCGATCAGCATCGAAACCACGGTGCTGCCCCGGGTGCACGGCTCGACCGTCTTTACCCGCGGCGAAACGCAGGCCCTGGTCACCGCGACACTTGGCACCTCCGACGACCAGCAGAAGATCGAAATGGTCGACGGCGAAACGTGGAAGCGCTTCATGCTGCACTACAACTTCCCCCCGTTCTCGGTGGGTGAAGTCAAGCCGATGCGTGGTCCCGGTCGCCGCGAAATCGGCCACGGTGCCCTCGCCGAGCGCGCCCTCGCGGCCGTGATGCCGTCCGAAGCCGAATTCGCCTACACCGTGCGCATCGTGTCCGACATCCTCGAGAGCAACGGGTCGTCCTCGATGGCCTCGGTCTGCGGCGGCTCGCTGTCGATGATGGATGCCGGCGTGCCGATCAAGGCGCCGGTGGCGGGCGTCGCCATGGGCCTCATCGTCGACGAGGCGTCGGGCAAGTATGCCGTGCTGAGCGACATCGCCGGTGCCGAAGACCACTTCGGTGACATGGACTTCAAGGTGGCCGGTACGGCCAACGGCATCACTGCGCTGCAGATGGACATCAAGGTGACCGGCATCTCGCCGGACGTCATGCGCGCCGCCCTCACCCAGGCCCGCGCCGGACGCATGCATATCCTCGGCATCATGGACGCCGCGCTGCCGTCGGCCCGCTCCAGCATGTCGGCCTATGCACCGCGCATCGTGACCATCCGGATTCCGGTGGACAAGATTCGTGACGTCATCGGACCCGGTGGCAAGATGATCCGGTCCATCATCGAGCGGACCGGCGTGAAGATCGAGGTCCAGGATGACGGCCAGGTCAACGTGGCATCGGCCGACGAGGCTGCCGCCGCCAAGGCCATCGGCATCATCCAGGAGCTGACGGCCACGGCCGAGCTCAACAAGACCTACCTGGGCAAGGTGCAGCGCATCACCGACTTCGGTGCCTTCATCGAGATCATGCCCGGCACCGACGGGCTGCTGCACGTGAGCGAAATTGCGCACTACCGCGTCAAGGACGTGCGGGACGAGCTGAAGGAAGGCCAGCAGGTGCTGGTGAAGGTCATCAACATCGACCCGACGGGCAAGATTCGCCTGTCGCGTAAGGCGCTCATCAGCCCCGAGGAGGGCGGTGCGCCGCCGGCGGAGGCCGGTGACGCCGGCAGCGAGGCTCCGGCCGGGGGCGACGATCGGCCGCGCGGGCCGCGCCGCGACCGCGGCGACCGCGGTCCCCGTCGGAGCGACTAGTCGCCGCGACACCGACACAGGACTGACGCCGGGCGCCGTCGACAGACGCGCCCGGCGTTGCTCTGTACAGGCCTACAATGAACCGTATGCTGCGCGCCTTCGTCACCGGGGTTCTGCTGCTGACTGCAGGGGCCATCGCGGCCACCGGACAGGACGCCGCACGCAATCGTCGCGACTTCACCGTGACCGCGCGCGACCACCGATTCATGCCCGACCGCATCGAAGTGGCACAGGATGACCTCGTGCGGCTGGCCATTACCGCCGAAGACCAGCCCTACGGCTTCGCCATCGATGCCTACCGCATCGTGAAGCGCATTCCCGCCGGAGGCACGACTACCTTTGAGTTCCGCGCCGACCAGGCGGGCACCTTCCAGTTCTATTGCGCCCTGACCGCCGACGAGGCGTGCCGGTCGATGACCGGCACGCTGGTGGTCAAGGCCCGGTGACCGCGGATGCCCCGGCCGAGGGGCATCCGGGCGTGACTAGCGTCGGGGAAACTGGTCGGGGTTGTCGGTGAAGACCCCGTCGACGCCGAGGGTGTAGAGAAAGTGTTCCATCTCGGCCTTGACCGAGGCGAAGCTGCTCTTCTCGGCCGCGCGGAAGGTGTAGGGCACCACCGTCTGGCCCTGGGCGTGCGCCCAGCCCACAAAATCCGGCGTCTTGAGCAGCAGGCCCTTCGTCGGCCCGAACCCCTGGACCACGCCCTTCCACTGAGCGACCCGAGCGGCGTCCCATCCGGTCGGGCTGCCAATCAGCAGAACCACCGGCACGCCAATCTTCATCGCCGACAGGTTCCGCGCGGTTTCCTCGCCGAACGTCTGGAGAATCACCGGGGTCTTCGGGTCCGCTGCCGGCCCCCTGAGTCCGTGCCGGTCGAGCGCACTGGCCACCAGCGCCTCAAACCGCACTTCACGTCCCTTGTAGATTTCCGGCGTCTTCAGCTCGGGAAACAGTCCCGCCTTTCCCTTCACGAGCGCCACCGCTTCGTCGAAGGTGGGTATGCGTTCGCCGGCAAACTTCGGCGAGAACCATGCACCGGCGTCCAGCGTCTTGATTTCGGCCAGGGTGAAGTCATTGGCCAGCCAGGCCGTTCGTGTCCGCCCCTCGATGGTCGTCACCGTCGCACGGTCAGGAAACCGTGTCTCGACATCTGTCGTGCGCTCGAGGCTCGCATCGTGCAGGCAGATCAGGACGCCGTCACGGGTCACCGCCAGGTCCTGCTCGACGAAGTCTGCACCCTGCTCGATGGCCAACCGATACGCCGCGAGCGTGTGTTCCGGGGCATCGCCGGACGCCCCCCGGTGAGCCACATTGGTCTTGCGCGGCTGCGCCATCAG
>JBIIDF010000163.1:0-6694 GCA_044238535.1 Vicinamibacterales bacterium | reverse complement strand
GGCGATGGTCTGCCGGATCGGGACGTCGGCGAGTGAGGAGAGCAGCGCATACATCTCGGCCGCACTGGCGCTGTCACCGTCGACGTCGCCGTAACTCTGCTCGAAGGCGATGGTGGCCGTAAGCGCCAGCGGGCGTCGCTGGGCGAAGAGCCTGCGCAGCAGACCGCCAATGATGTGCACACCCTTGGTGTGGACGCTGCCGCTGAAGTCGGCCTCACGTTCGATATTCACCAGGCCAGACGTGCCCGCACCCGTCGTCGCGCTGATCCGCGCAGGTTTGCCGAAGGAGATGAGACCGGTGCTGTACACGGTGAGGCCGTTGATTTGCCCGACGCGATGCCCCGATGTGTCGATCAGTACAGTCCCGCGGATAATCTGACTCTGAATTTTATGGTCCTGCAATTCCGTGCGGCGCTGCCGCTGTCGGATGGCCTGATCGACGTAGCGCCGGCTGATCCGGCGTGCACCGTCCTTCACTGTGAAGAACGCGGCCTCCCGTATCAGGTCAGCCACCTCGGAAAAATTGATGGTGATCTTGTCCTTGTCTTCGGTCTGCGCGACGGCCCATTCCACGATCGCAGCCACGCCCTGGGGGTTCGCATGGGGGAGGCGCTCTTCGCCGCAGACCCGGGCGATGAAGCGCGCATAGTGCTCGATCATCTTCGGGCCCCGCTCGGTCTCGTAATCGAACTCCGCGGGAATCTTGAACATTTTCCTGAAGTCGGGCTCGTGCTCGTACAGTGCCATGTACGTGTCGTAGTCGCCCAGCATGATGACCTTCACCGTGCTGTCAATATGCTGCGGCTTCAGGGCCGAGTGCGACAGGACTCCGGAATCGGTGGCCTGGATTTCCAGCCGTCCGTAGAGCAGCAGACGCTTCAGGTTCTGCCACACGGTGTCATCGTGGAGCAGATCGGCGGCGTTCACGATGAGGTATCCACCGTCAGCCCTCAACAGGGCCCCCGCCTTGATCTGGGTGAAGTCCGTCTTCACATACCCTTGCTTGTCGATTTTCTTTTCAATCGTGCCAAACAGGTTCACGTAGGTAGGATAGGTTTCGATGACGACAGGGGGCGCTGTGGTGCCGGCATTGTCGAGCACCACATTCACGGTGTAGTGCAGGAGTTTGTCGCTGACCGAAAGGCCTGAGGGCAGCAGGTGTTCCTGCAGATCCGTGTCCGGACTCGTGCTGAAGATCTCGAGGTTGTCCAGCAGATCAGCCTCGCACTCCGCGAGGTATGCGCGGACGTCGGGATTCGTGTAGGTGCGCCGTTCGTCCGCGAAGATCTCCCGGACGAATGCCCCGGCGCGCGTGCGGTCGCGGGCCTGCCATTCCTCACGGAATTCCTGAGCGAGAAGGCGCTGGCGTCGAGTCAGATCGGGAAGCTCGCTCCGGAACGCGGCATACTTGCCCACGAGGGCATCGGCGTGTCTGGCCGTCATCTTGCCGGCCGCCACGAGGCCCTCGAGCGCGGTTACGGCGTACGTCTCGCCGTTGTGGATGACGAAGATCTCCGGTACGGAGGTGCCATCCTCGCGCGGCGACTGCCCCAGTGCGAACCCATCTTTCCGCAAGGCCCGATCAAACCGCTGTGAGAGCCGCTGTTCCTGTCGCTGGAATTTCTCGAGGAGCTTGTGCCTGCTGCGACGGTACACGGGCGATTCGAACTGCGCCTGCATCCGCTGCCGCAGTTGACGGATGTTCGTCTCCATGGCTTTGGCGAACGTCGAAGCGCCACCCGCAGGGAACGTGAGCAGCCGCGGCCGGTCCGGGTGCTTGAAGTTGTGCACATATGCATAGTCCACGACGGTGCGACGCGTCGTCATCACACGCGTCAACACCGACTGGATCGTCGTCAGTCGGCCGGTCCCGAGGAGACTCATGACGAAGATGTTGAAGCCACGGGAGACAATGTCGGCGCCGAGCTCGATGGCCTCGACGGCGCGATGCTGGCCCACGATTCCCCCGAGCGGTCTGAGTTCCGCTGTGGAGGCGAAGTCAAACTGACGAGGGTCGCACACCCAGCGGCACTGGCTGGCAGTCAACCTGGTGGGACCGCTGACGGCGTGCGTCCGCTCGGCACGCACGTTCGTCGGTGTCCGCTTCCGCTGTCGGGTGGCGCCTGCGCGCGGCATGGAAAGCTCCCTCCGGGATGGGACTATGCCCGCGGGTATTCGTGGGCATCAGCGTGCGGGTCTCTGAACACCGCTGTCAATCCCTTGCTTTCGAGACGCGACGACCGCGTCAAAGGGTTCCGTGGCGACGAATTATGATTAGGGTGCATGCAGGCCAGCATTCTCATTTCCAACTACGAGCCCAAGGGACAACTGGATGCCTGTGTGGACCATGCGCTCGCACAGGATCGGACCGGGCCCCCCTGGGAAGTGATCTTTCCGGCACACGGGTGCCTGTCGGCGGCTGACCACGCCGCTCTGGCCGCCCGGTCGGCAGCTGATCCCCACAGGTTCCGGTTCTTGCCCGGCCCGTATACCGACCGAGCCTCGGCATTGAACGCCGCGGCCGCGGTCGCCAGAGGCGATGTCCTGATCTTCCTGGAATCCCACGTGCTGGCCCCCCCCACGCTGCGCAGCGCACTGTGTGCCAGTCTGACCGAGGGGACGGCCACGCTGGTGCAGGGGGCCTTCGTGGCGCCTCCGTCCGAGCACTGGGTCTCGACGGTCGAGACGCAGTTGCGCGCCGATGCGCGCGAGCGACGAGTTGCTCGCGGCCAGCGGGCCGACGAATGGCACCTCCACGCGGCCGCACTGCGTCGGGAGACGTTCCTCCGCGCGGGTGGCCTGCCAGCCGCGTTTGCCGACATCGCCGAAGTGGCCCTGTTCTCGGAGTTGTCGACCGCGGGTGCCAGGGTCGTCGAATTGCCGACCCCCGCCGTGCACCACGTGAACCACACCGACTGGTCCGAATATCTGGGGGCGCTCGAGCGCCGAGGTATCGGAGTGGCGCAGCTGTGGCGGGGGCGGCCGACAGTGGCCGCTCTGGAATTCCCGCTCCCGCGCCGCGCCACGTGGCTGATGCGGTCCTCCGTCCGGCGAGGCCTCGGCTCCGCGCTCCTGTCTCTGGAGGCGGGGCTGCTGGCTGGTCTTCTGCCGGTCGCACGCTGGACCGGACGGTCGGCCTGGGTATACGTGGTGGCGCGCCGCGCCGTCGTGAACGCCATCCGGCGGGGATTCCTGCGAGGCTGATGATGCGGGTGCTCCTCGTGACCCGACCGGACCATGCGACCCGCGCCGGCGGCGACGCGGTGGTCATCGAGACCCTGCGGGCCCTGCTGGCGAAGCGCGGCCACCGCGTGTTCATCGGTGCCGATGCTGCTGAGGCACGGCACATGGACCTGGTGCATCTGTTCAACGTGGACCTCCTGCCGCACGTCGCGGTCCACGCCCATGTCCTCCGGAAGGCCGGCCGACCGTACGTCATCACGCCCCTCTACTGGCCGCTGCGGGAGGCCGCGCCGTGGCACGCCTACGTCGGGACCAGGCGTCACCTCCATCGCTGGTGTCCACCGGCGGTTATCGACTATCTTGCGGGTCTGCAGAGCCGGCGTCGGTGGGCGACCGCGACGCCGGTGCCCGGCATTCGCGGTCGGTCCCGGGACGACTTGCGCCGGGACGTGCTGATGGGCGCTGCCGCCGTCGCGGCGACGGGACAGGCGGAACGCGAGCAACTCCTCACGGACTATCCGGCCCTGGACCCGCAGCGTGTGCACGTGGTCCGCCTGGGCTACCACCCCGTCGCAGAGGTGCCCCCTGTCAGTCCCATACCGGAGCCCGGCTTTGTCCTCTGTGTCGGCTCCATCGGTCCACGCAAGAACCAGCTCGGTCTGGCTCGGGCCGTGGCTTCCCTGCCGAACACGCGCCTCGTCTGCATTGGCCAGCCGGCCTACGGGGGCGCTGAGTATGTCCGCCGTGTCCGGGCTGCGGCCCCGTCCGGGTCCGTCTTCCTGCCGGACCAGCCACACGGCAGCCTCCCGGCGTTTTACCGGCATGCACGTGTGGTGGCGCAACCCTCCTTCATTGAACTGCCCGGGCTCGTGGCGATCGAGGCTGTGGCCTGCGCGCGCCCCGTTGTCATCGCGGATCGTCGTCCGATGCGGGAATACTTCGGGGACCTGGTCACACGGGCTGACCCGTCACGCCCCGAGGCCATCGCTCGCGCGTGTGCCGACGCGACCGCACCAGCGGCCGAGGCCGTCGCCGCCTTCACGGCGGCGCACAGGTGGGAGGCCACCGTGGACGCGACCGAGCGCATGTACGTCTCCGTGGGGCTGTCCAGCACGTGAGTGGGCAGGTTCCGTCCTGCCCTGTGCCGCGGCTAGAGCGCCCGGGGCCTCCTGGCGCGCGTCGAAGGCCGCACGCCCGGACGCGCGTGTCGGTCAGCGGCTGCGCTAGAGCCTGAGCCCGGACGGGGCACTGGCGGCGGTGTCGCTCACCGATATCGGCCCGCCCGCCGACATGTGCACGCGGATGTCGCATCCCTCGAGGGTGGAGAGCCGATGCGCCACGATCAGCACCGTAATGTCGGGCCCCAACGACGAAATGGCAGACATCACCCGTGACTCGGTCGATGTGTCAAGGGCGCTCGTCGCTTCATCGAGAATCAGCACGTCGGCGTGGCGATAGAGCGCACGCGCGATGCCGACGCGTTGCCGCTGTCCGCCGGACAGGCGCACGCCTCGCTCCCCGACGGCCGTGGCGTACCCATCCGGCAGTGTGGCGACGAAATCGTGCAGCCCGGCTCGCCGGGCCGCTGACGCGACGCGTACCGGGTCGACGCGGTCGGGCGGCTCGCCGAAGGCGATATTGTCGGCGAGGCTGCTGTCAGCGAGAAAGATACTCTGGGGCACGTGTGCCAGTCGGGCCTGCCAGTGCCGCATCGACTCCGGCGTGAGCGGCACGCCGTCCACCGCCAGGTGGCCTTCCGTCGGTTCCAGCAGGCCCATCACCACATCGAGCAGCGTGCTCTTCCCGCATCCGGTGTCGCCGGCAATCCCGACCCGCGCACCGCGGGGAATACGAAGGGACACGTGGCGGAACACCCATCGGGCGTCCTCCCGGTAGCGAAAGCTCAGATCGCGCAGTGCCAGCGTGCGCGTGAATGGCACCGCAGACGGATTCCCCGGTTCGTCGGCGTACGGCAGGATGGGGGTCTCGCTGATCTGCTGGACATGTTCGACGGCGCCGAGCTGGCTGAGGATCTCGAGCCGCCCGGAGTGAATGTGCTGCAACAGGGGCAGCAGGCGTTGAAGGCCGAGGGCCACGCCACCCATGATCGGCAGTGCATCAGCCACACGCCCTGCCGTGGCGGTGGTCATCACGGCAAGCCCGGCGATGATCGCGATGCCGAGCGCTTCGATGGTGTGTCTGGGAAGGTGCACCCAGCGGCTGTTGCGTTCGAGGGCGTGCCGGATGGCGCCGTCCACCCCTCGGAACCGCTCCAGGTGACCGGGTTGCCCGGAGTGCAGCAGGATGTCGCGGATGCCGCCGACGCCCTCCTGCATCGCCTGCAGACGTAGCCTCCGGTTCCGGCTGACCTCCCTGGAATGTGTCTCGACGTGACGGTGGGCGAGACGGCTGAGCGCCGTGTAGGCCGTCCCCAGGGACACGGCCGCGAGCACCGCGACCTGCCAGTCAAGCACGAGGAGACCGCCCACGATGGCCAGGGCCATGACACTCGAGGTGGCAATGTCGATGGTCCGCTGCATGACGCCGTCCACGACCCCATCGACGATCTGCGGGACGGCCAGAACGTCGCTCGAGTTCCGCATGAGATGATACCGATACGGTTGGTGCAGCACGCGCCGGTACACCCGCATCAGGATGTCGTGTCCCGCGCGCTGACTGAAGCGAACGGTGGCCCATGACAGTGTGATCCGGAGGGTGGCAGCCACCAGCACCACGCCGAGGAGCGCGACCGTCAGGCGCATCATCACCTGCGGGCCGGGCATCTGGGCGTCTGAGACGAGGAGACGCCAGACCGGGTTGGAGGAACGACCAGGAACCGCACCCGAGAGCGCCGCCACGAACGAGGTGACCACGCTCAGCGTCGCCAGTTCGGCGGCGGCCCCGCCCAGCGCGAGCACCACCAGCACCGCCAGATCGATGCGGCGTTGCCGATTCAGCCACCCGAAAATGACCACAAGCGTGGAAGGCCAGAGCTTCCCAGAAGCAGCGCGGGACATCACCATACCGAACGGCCTCTAGTGTCGCACGAGACCTGCCGCGGCTGTGGCCAGCCGTGCCGATGGGCGCGAGCGACACATGCATGGTGCGAGCGACCCTCGGACGTGGACCAGATCGTCGCAACGCCGCTTCGTGACAGCCGCCGCGTCTCCGCGTTACTCGAGCGAGACACGTGTGTCCGCACGATACACGTCTTCGGTCGATACCCTTTTGCGCTGCCGGGACACATGTTGCCGCAGGTGCCTCAGGGACCGCACGGGAGAGCAGGCCGCCAGTGCGGCATGGCGGACCCAGTCGGGATACCCGAGGTGCCAGGACCAGTATGCGATCCGAAGGTGAATCAACGCCAGGTCGTCAGGCCGATGCACCATACCCTGGCGGAGCAGCGTGAGATAGTACAGGCGCGTGCCACGCCGGGATTCCGAGAGGGAGTTCGTGACGTTAGACGCATGCCGTCGATAAATGGCGTCCCGTTCCGGCCTCGAGACAAATC
>JBIIDF010000162.1:0-6717 GCA_044238535.1 Vicinamibacterales bacterium | reverse complement strand
CCGTGCCGCACGCACCTGTGCATCGGCGGCGTCACGCGCCAGCTGCGCGGCATCCAGCTGCTGCGTGGCGATGGCATCCACCGCCACCAGCTCCTTGGCCCTCGACAGGTCACGGCCGGCCTTGGCCAGCTCGGCCTCGGCGCGACTGACCGCCGCCTGTGCGGCGGCAATCTGCGCGTCTGCCGACTGCACCGCCGCGGTGGCGGCCGCCACCTGCGCCTCAGCCCCCTGCAGCCCCCCGCGCGCCGTGGCTTCCACCACCTGCGCCTGGGCCCGTGCGCCAGCCGCCTGCGCCGTGGCCGTCTCACGCTCGGCTCTGGCCTGCGCCAGCCGCGCGCTGATATCGGCATCGTCCAGTGTGAGCAGCACCGTCCCCTTGGTCACCGTCTGGTTGTCGTGCACGTCGACGGTGGCAATGACCCCGGCAATGCGTGACGTGACGGCCACCACATCGGCCTCGACCTGCGCGTTGTCGGTGGTTTCCTGTCCGGCATGCAGCCAGGCATACCCACCCAGCGCGCTGGCCACCAGCAGCGTCAGTCCTCCCAGCACCAGAAACGCCTTGCGACTGTCGCCCCCACTCGCGCCCGCTGGCCGCGTGCCTGACGTTGTCGGTTCACTCATCGGTCACATCTCCACATGCACATCAGGTTTTGGCCCCACCGGCCGCGCCGGCACCTTCAGAAACACCAGCATCGGAATCACCAGCAGGAACAGCGCACCCGCCACGATGAAAATGCGCTCGAAGCCCAGCACCACCGACTGCTGCATGACGGTGCCGGACATGGCCCGCATCGCCGCATCGTGGGCCGAGCCGGCATCGAGGCCCCTGGCGCGGAACGCCGCTTCGAGCGTCTGCATCCGCGACCACACCTCGGGCCGCGTCAGCGTCATCTGCGCATCGAGACCGCCGCGCGCCAGTTTGGCGTAGTTGTCGATGAAGCTGGCAAAGATGGCGATGCCCACGGCGCCCCCCATCTGCCTGAAGAGCGAGTTGAGTCCCGTGGCATCGGCAGCCTTGTGCTTCGGCACATTCGACAGCGACACGGTGGTCAGCGGCACGAACAGGCACGCAAACGCCACACCCTGAATCAGCAGCGGCCCGACGATATCCGCGGTGCCGGAGTCGAGCGTGAGATGACTCAGCCGCCACGAGCTGAACGAGAACATCAGCACGCCCACTGTCACGATGAGGCGGGGCGCGACGACGTTGTACAGGCGGCCCACAATCGGCACGGCCGCCATCATGATGAGCGTGCGCGGCATCAGCGCCAGCCCCGACTGCACGGCCGTGAATCCCAGCAGCTCCTGCATGAACACGGGCAGCAGGAACATGTTCGCCAGCAGCATCGCGAACATGAGCCCGCCGATGAGCGTCCCGGACATGAACACCGGGTCCTTGAACAGGCGCAGATCCACCGCCGGGAACGGTGTGGTGAGTTCGCGCACGATAAACGCCGCCGTCGCGACCAGCCCCACCACGAACACGATGGTCAGTTCACGGGAATCGAACCAGTCGTGACGGTTACCCTCTTCCAGGAAGTACTGCAGCATGCCGAGGGCCACCCACAGCAGCGCGATGCCCAGCCAGTCGACGTTGCCCCGCTCGCGTGCCGCCTGCACGCGGTTGTGCTCGAGAATCTCGGGATCCTCATGCACGAACGACGCCACCATGAACAGGCCCAGCAGGCCCACCGGCAGATTGATGAAAAAAATCCACGACCAGTGGTAGTTGTCGACGATGTAGCCGCCAAGGGTCGGCCCAAGGGCCGGCCCCAGCATGACCGCCATGCCGAAGAGGGCCATGGCGGTCGCCTGTTCGTGCGGCGCGAAGGTCTGCCGCAGAATGGCCTGCTCGGTCGGCTGCAGCGCGCCGGCGCCGAATCCCTGAATGACCCGGTAGATCACCAGCGCCGTCAGCGACTCCGCCAGGCCGCACAGCATCGACCCCACGATGAACAGGACCAGACAGGCCATGTACACGCGCTTCTGCCCGAAGCGACGTCCGAGAAAGGCCGTCAGCGGCATAACCAGCACCAGCGCCACGGCATACCCGGTGCTGATCCAGGTGATTTCCTGAAGCGTGGCACCCACCGCCCCACGAATCTGCGGCAGCGCGACATTGACGATGGAGGCATCGATCGCCCCCATCAGAGTACCGAACGTAATTGACAGCGTGACCAGCCACTTGTTCGTCTTCGGCCGCGTGGCAGGCGCGGTCGACACTGCCGCGGTCACTTCTTCCGGGGGGGATGGGTCGGACGCAGTTCCACGTGACCAGGCAGGCTGCGAAGCGGATGGCGCAGCAGGTCTTCAATCGCCTGCGCCACATCGTCGGGAGACAGTTTCCAGTCGGCATCGGACGGAACGGCCGGCCCCATGAAATCGGTGGCCACCGATCCGGGCAACACCGTGCTGACCCGGACGTTCTGGTGGCGCAGCTCGAACATCAGCGCATCGCTGAACGCGTTCAGACCCGCCTTCGACGCGCAGTAGGCCGCACCCCCTACGAAGGGGTTCTGGCTGGCCAGGCTGCTGACGTTAATGATCCACCCGGCTCCACGGGCCACCAGGTGCGGAATGGCCGCGCGACACACATTGAACACGCCGGTCAGGTTGGTATCGATGATGCGGTCCCATTCGTCATGCGACAGCTCGCTGACGGGCTGCCCCACGCCGACACCCGCGTTGTTGACCACCACGTCGAGCCCACGCCAGCGGTCAACGGTCGCCTGCACCGCGCGGCCCACCTGTGCGCGGTCACGCACATCACACGCCATGGCCTGGACGCGGGAGGAATCCCCACACGCCGATTCCAGCTGGCGCTGCGCCCGCTCGGCCCCAGACGGTGTAGTCCCCGTCACGGTGACGCAGTGCCCCTGGGCCAGCAACCGATGTGCCAACGCCAGGCCGATCCCCCGCGTGCCACCGGTAATGAACGTCACGTGACCCATACGGCTACAATCCTACCGTGTTCATCGTCGTTCTGGGGTCCGGGGAGGTCGGCGGCGCGGTGGCGCAGCAGGTGGCGACCCGACACTTCGGCGTGCCGGTCGTCATCGTCGACACCAGGCGCGACGTGGCCGAGGGCAAAGCACTCGACCTGCGGCAGAGCGCGCCGGTGGACGGCAGTGCGTCCGACATCCGGGGCACCGATGACTACGGCATGTTGCGAGACGCCGTGATGGTGGTCATGGCCGATCATGCCGCCGCGCGCGGGCATGACGCACCGACGGATGCCGACGTGCTTCCGCGGCTGATGCACATCGCACGGCAGGCACCGCCCTGTGCGGTGATTGTGGCGACCCCCGATGCCGAGCATGTGATCGCGCGTGCGGTTGCCGAGTGCGGTCTGGCGGCGGGTCGCCTCATGGGCGCAGCCCCAGAAGCCCTGCGCGGTGCCCTCCGCGCCCTGATCGCCGATGAAGCCCGATGCCGTCCCGACGAGGTGTCGGCTGCCGTGCTGGGGCGGGCGCCCGAGTCGCTGATTGTGCCCTGGGACGGATGCAGCATCGGTGGCCGCGGCGCCACCGACGTGCTGACGCCTCCGGCCATCAGACGCATCGAACAGCGTCTGCCCGGTCTGTGGCCCCCCGGACCGCTCGCGCTGGGTCGAGCCACGGCGAAAGTAGCGGCGGGGGTCTTCCGAGACGAGGGGGAGACGTTCTGTGTGCAGGTCGCGCTGGTGCGCGGGGTCACGGGAACGGGGCGGCCGGCCATTCTGCCGGCCACGGTTGGCCCGGGAGGCGTCAGGGCCGTTCAGCGGCCGACACTGACGGGTCGAGACCAGACCAGGCTCGACTCCGTCGTGTCTGCGTAGAGGAGAACGCGGTACGGGGCGCGGTCCACGTCAGTAGACTTCGGCCGGACGGTGCAGCGACAACCCGCCGGCGAACATGTCCAGCCGCTTGCGCAGCATGAGACGGCCGCGGTGCAGGCGCGACTTCAGCGTCTGATCCTTGAGCTTGAGGCGGCGGCTGGCTTCCTCGGTGCTGAGGCCTTCGAGGTCGCGGAGGATGACCGGCGTCCGGTAGATCGCCGGCAATGCATCCACAGCCTCGGCGAACCGTTCACGCAGCTGCTGCCGCAGCAGTTCTTCGTCGGCGAGCGCCGACCAGTCGGCCGGGTCAAGCGCGCGCATGCTGCCGGGCAGTTCCTCGTTCGAGGTGCCGATCGGGATTTCGGTGAGTTCTGCCATCCGGGCTGCTCGGGTGTTGCGCAGCCGCGACATGGCGGTATTGAAGGTGATGCGGTAAATCCATGACGACAAGGCCGCGTCGCCCCGGAACAGGTCGATCTTCTGATAGACCTTCATGAGCACGTCCTGGGTGACTTCCTCGGCGTCCTCGCGGTTCTTCACGTAACGGAAGGCCAGCTGATAAATCTTCGAGGTGTAACGATTGGCCAGTTCGGCCAGCGCCGACTCATCTCCGCTGCGGAGGCGTTCGACGAGCACGGTGTCAGGAGTGTGTTCGCGCATGGGGTAGGTTCCTCTGCTTGTTGGTGTCAGCAGGTAAGAACCCCACCACGGGTCCGGTTTATTCCCGGCGGACCGGCCGTGTGAAAAAAATCCGTAACCGCTTGCGGCTCATGCACTTGCCACGGCCGACCGCACCCGGTCTGCCGCCAGCACGCCCGCCAGCACCACGACACTGCCCGCCAGTTGCGTGGGCGTGAGGGCTTCGCCCAGCCACCACCAGGCGATCAGGCCCGCCATCACCGGCTCGGTCATGCCGAGCAGGCTGGCCGTCGAGGCCCGCAGCAGGCGCAGACCGCTGGCCACCAGCACATAGGGCACGACCGTCCCGAACACCACCACCCACCCGAGCAGGAGCCATCCGGGGGCGGTGACGTGCGCAAACCGGCCCAGCAGGGGCAGCGGCATCGACAGCACCTCCACGGGGAAGGTGTGGAAGGGCTGCAGCCCCGCCATCATCACCGTCGTCACCGCGAAGCCCCAGGCCGACAGGGTCATGCCCGAGTACGTGCGGCTGAGCCGGTCGCCGAGCAGGTAATACACCGCGAGGGCCAGGGCGTCGAGCAATCCCGCGGCGACCCCCACCGCGTCGAGTCGCAGGCCCTGCCACGCTTCGGTGATCAGCAGGAGCCCCGAGAGACTGAGGCCCAGCGCGAGCCACAGCCCCTGCGGCACGGCCACCCCCTTCCAGAACCGCAAGTACAGCAGGATCCAGACGGGCGCCGTGAATTCGAGCAGCAGCGCGATGCCGATCGACACACGGGAGATGGCCACAAAGTAGAGGGCCTGGACCACGGCGACGCCGACGACCCCGAACACCGCCATGCGCAGGAGGTCGGCGCGCGCGATGCGCAGAGACGGGCCGCGTGCGATCAGCATCACCGGCACCAGCAACAGCAGGGCCCCGGCACAGCGCACCTGCGTCAGGCGCCAGGGCGACAGGCCACTCAGCAGCAGAATCTTGGCCACCGTGCCGCTGAAGGCAAAACAGAGCGACCCCAGCAGGCAGAAGAGTTCGCCGCGATAGCGTCCGGGCACGGCGGGCAGTCTATCCGGGAATCTGCTGCCGACCGAAGACGTCGGCAAAGGCGGCGGCCAGCTGGTCTTCCACGGCTGAGAGATCGTGCGTGCGTCCCGTGGCCTTCTGCAACGAGGTCACCCCCCGGTCGCTGATGCCGCAGGGGACGATGAGGCCGAAGTATGCCAGGTCGGTGTTCACGTTGAATGCAAAGCCGTGGCTGGTAATCCACCGTGACACACGCACACCGATGGCCCCGATCTTTTCAGGGCCGTCCTGCGCCGACATGACCCACGTGCCCGAGCGACCGGCGATGCGGTCGGCCGTCAGCCCGTGGCCTGCGCACACGCGAATCATCACGTCTTCCAGATCGCGCACGTATCGGTGCACATCACGGCGGTCGGGGTTGAGGTCGAGAATGGGATAGCCGACGACCTGTCCCGGGCCGTGATACGTGACGTCGCCGCCGCGACCCGTCTCGTGCAGCTCGACTCCCAGGGCCTGAAGGCGTTCTGGGGTCGCGAGCACGTGCTGATGGCCGTCCTTCCGTACACCGATGGTCAGCACGTGCGGATGCTGCAGCAGCAGCAGGGTATCGCCGATATGTCCGGCCCGCCGGTCGTCGACGAGTTGCTGCTGCAGCGCCAGCCCGTCGGCATACGGGACGATGCCCAGCCGACGGACCTCGAGGGTGCGCATGGCCAGCTAGGCCTGATTCGGATCGAAGTGCTCGATCGCCTGCTTGAGATCGGCCAGGAACTGGTCGGCGACCGCGCCATCCACCAGTCGATGGTCGAAGCCCATGGCCAGGTAGCCCATCAGCCGGATGCCAATCGCATCATCGATGACCACCGGTCGCTTCTCGATGGTGCCGACGCCGAGGATGCCGACCTGCGGCTGGTTGATGACCGGCAGTCCGAACTGCGCGCCGTAGTTTCCCGGGTTGGTGAGCGTGAACGTGCCGCCCTGCACTTCCTCGGGGTTGAGCTTCTTCGCGCGTGCGCGGTCGGCGATGTCCTGGATGGCCCGGGCCAGCCCCATGAGGCTGAGCTGCTCGGCGCCCTTGATGACGGGCACAATCAGTCCGTGCTCGAGCGCCACGGCGATGCCGAGGTTGACCGATCCGCGGTAGACGACGTTGGCCCCGTCGATGGACGCATTCAGCATCGGATGCCGGCGCAGGCAGTCGACGAGCGCCTTGGCAATAAACGTGGTGTAGGTC
>JBIIDF010000161.1:0-6723 GCA_044238535.1 Vicinamibacterales bacterium | reverse complement strand
TCACACGGGAGACGGTCTCCTGTTCATCTGGTGACATGTCGGCCGGGGGCAGCATCGGCCCCGGTGCCACGGCGTTGACCAGGATGCGGTCGGCGGCCAGCTCGAGCGACAGGGCCTCGGTGAGTCCGATGACGGCGTGCTTGGCCACGTAGTACGGCAGGTAGCCGAGATAGCGCGGGCGGCGGCTGGCCGCTGTCCAGTCGGTCACATTGATGATGCGGCCTCCGCCATTCTCGCGCATGCATGGCACGGCAGCGCGGGCGCAGAGAAATGCGGCGCGGGCATCGACATTGAGCTGCGCGTCCCAGTGGTCGACCGCTAGATTGTCAAATGGGATCTGGGGATAGATCGACGCCATGTTCACCAGGATGTCGAGCCGTCCCAGCGTGGCCTGCGTGGCGGCCACGACCCGCAGACACGCCTCCGGGTCAGCCAGGTCGGCGTGCAGGGTGATGGCCTGACAGCCGAGTGCGCGCACCTCGTCGGCGGCCGAATCTGCGGTGTCGCGCGACTCTCGATACACCAGGGCGATGTCGGCGCCTCCCGTGGCCAGACGACGGGCGAGGGCGGCCCCCATGCGGCGGCCTCCGGTGATGAGTGCGACACGTCCGGTCAGCTCCATGACGCTAGCCCTGCGGTGGACCGGTCAGCAGGGCCTTCATCGAGGCCAGGGCGCCGGTCAGCTCCTCGCGGCTGCGGCAGGTGCAGAAGCGCAGATAGCCCTCGGAGGCGGCTCCGAAATCGACTCCAGGTACACACCCGATGCGGGCCCCCCGGATGAGATGCTCGGCCATGGCCCACGAGAGCGATTCACCCGTGATGCCTGCGTCCCGTGCCCAGTCGGGATTGATGCGGAGAAATGCATAGAACGCGGCGTCGGGCGGCGTGCCGGTGAGGATGCCGGGCGCCGCGGAGGCGATGCCTTCGAAGAACAGGTCGCGTCGCGCCTGCAGCTCGTCACGGAATGCGGTGATGCAGTCCTGTGGGCCCTCCAGGGCACCGATGGCGCCGTACTGCACGAGCGAGCTGACGTTGCTCGTGGTGTACATCAGCACCTTCAGGGCACGTGCACGAATTTCGGGATCGTGTATGACGTAGTAGCCCATACGTACGCCTGTGACGGCGTAACTCTTGCTGAAGGTGTAGAGCGAGATCGTGCGCGCATGCATTCCCGGCAGCGACGCCATGCTGATGTGCTCGCCTCGGAACACGACATCTTCGTATGCTTCGTCACTGAACACCCACAGGTTGCGCTCGGAGGCGATGGCGGCGATGCGCTCGAGGTCGGCGCGTGTCAGCATGCCGCCGGTGGGGTTGTTGGGCGAGTTGATGTAGATCGCGCGTGTCTTCGGCGTGATGGCACGCTCGAGGGCGTCGAGATCCCAGCGCCAGCCGAGCGACTCGTGCAGCGGCACGGCCACTGGTACCGCTTGTGCGGCCCGCACAATCGCCATGGTGGGCGGCCACTCGGGATCGGGAACGATGACTTCGTCACCCGGCTCCAGCAGCGCCTGCATCGCCACATACATGGCGTGCGTCCCGCCATTGGTGACATGCACTTCGTCGGCGGATTCGACGGGAATGCCGTTCTTCTGTCGGAGCTTGTTGGACAGCAGCTCGCGCAGACGCGGCACACCGATGGTGGGCAGATAGTGCGTGTGGTTGCGATCGAGTGCCTCGCGCACGCCCTGCTTGAACGAGTCCGGTGCGTCAAACGAGACGTCACCCTGATCCAGTCGGAACGGGCGGTCGACCGTGTACATCAGGTCGCGGATACGGACGATGGCAGAGAGTGGAATGGCGTCGAGCGAGATACCCATAGGTGAAGCCTAGACCTGGTCGAGAATGGATTGGAGCACCCGCAGGGTGCCGCGCTGGGGCAGGTTGCTGATGTATACGTGCCGTGCGCCTGCCTCCCGCAGGGCCCTGATGGTGCGCGCGCAGATGGCGGCGGGTGTCGCACCCGTGGCGAACTCGCGCGCCAGCGCTTCGACCGGGACCGGCAGAAACTGGCTGAGCGTGTGTAGCGTGCGCGCGTTGGCGCTGCGGTAGTAGAACACGCCGAAGACGCCGGGTGTGTCGAGTCCGGTGCGCGCGGCCTCATTCAGAAAGGCGTCGACCTCGGCCTGCTGATGGTGCGAGACGATTTGCGTCAGGAAGAAATCGGCGTGTGCCTGAGGGTCACGCAGGAACTGCACCTGTGCGATGGGATTGGCGACCGGGTTGGCCCAGCCGCCGAGCTGCAGTTGCGGGTGGCGCGTCCGAAGCATCGCGCGCAGCTGCCAGGCGTGTTCGACGACGCGGGGACGGCCGATGTGCCGATCGCCACCGAGCACGACCACCGCTGGAAACCCGTGCTCCACAGCTTGGTCGGCGTAGGACACGCAGTAGTCGAGTGAATGCTTGGTGGTCAGAAACGGCAGAATCCGGCTGCGGGGGACGGTATCGCCGAGGTTGGCCACCAGGTGCCGGAGGTTGTTCTCTTCCTGCGCACCGACGGCACTGTCGGTCAGCATCACCCGGATGTCCTGGCGTGCCAGGGCCCGCACGGCGTGATGGAGGTCGATCCAGGCATCCATACCCGCGCCGGCTTCGAGCTCGGCGCGCGGGGGGCGCAGCTCGACAGCAACCATCGAGGGCAGCGTTTGCAGATCGTCGAGGAAGGCAGCCACTGGCAGGCGGCTCAGTATAGCAATCAGGCGGCCGGGGCCTGGGCCGTGCCGCGTCCGGCGAGTCGTCCTGTGGCCCACGCCCACGCGAAATTGTGCCCGCCAATCGGGCCGAAGGCATCGAGTACTTCGCCGCAGAGATGCAGGCCGGGCTGTGTGCGTACCTCGAGCGTGCCTCCGTGGACGGCATCGAGTGCGACCCCGCCGCCGGTGACCTCGGCCTTGCGGTATCCCTCGTGTCCGGTCCACGGTAGGGGATGTTGTGTCAGTGCCCGGACCAGCGCGAGGCGTTCGTCCCGGCGCAGGGAAGAGAGGCGGCGGTCGACGGGAACCCCGGCGGTCTGCATCAGGGCCGTGACGAGCCGACCGGGGAGCACGCGGCCGAGGACCGTGGCGGCGAGCTGGTCGCCCGACTGCAGTCGGGCGTGCCACTCGTCGTCGGGGACGTCCGTGAAGGCGACGTGCAGGCTGGCCAGCGGACCGCCTGTTCCCTGCTCGAGGCTCCGGACGCAGACGTGCGACACGTCAAGCACCGCCGGCCCGCTGTAGCCACGGTGGGTGAAGAGGAATCCGCCTGTGGCGTCAGCACGCAGGCTGTTCCATCGGGCCCGGAGCCGCACGGGCAGCGACACGCCGGCGAGGGTGGCGCTCTTCCACGGTCCCGGCAGGCGTGTGTCGTCGCAGGTCAACGGGGTGAGGGCCGGATAGGTGGCGTGGCACGGGAGGCCCAGCTGGCGTGCCAGTGACAGCCCCAGGCCGTCAGAGCCCGTGGTGGGCACCGACAGCCCTCCTGTGGCGACGATGACACGGCTGGCGTCGAGTGTGCCGGCGAACGTATCGATGCGCCACCGATCGCCGGACCGATGGAGTCCCGTCACCTGCGTATTCCAGCGGACATCGACGTGGCGTGCGCGTGCGGCGCGCACGAGCACATCGCGCACATCGCGCGCCTTGTGCGAGGCGGGGAACCACTTGCCGGTGTCCGTTTCGAAGGCCAGCGGCAGCGACAGGTCGTGCTCGAAGAAGCGGCGCATGTCGGCCAGCGGCCACGATCGCAGCAGGCCCCTGAGCACGGTGGGCGGCGAGTCGGTGACGAACCGCTCTGGCTGGATGGCCGCCGGCAGGATATTGCACCGGCCGCCGCCGCTGATCAGGATCTTCCGGCCGCCATCGGCCGTGCGCTCGAGGACCACCACGGGCGCCGGCCCCTCGGCCGCGAACAGGGCAGCGACGAGGCCCGCCGCCCCGGCGCCGATGATCACGACGGGCGCTATTTGAAGAACTCCTCAACCGGCACCACGCGCAGCGGCCCCAGCTTGAGCGCCGCAATGCCGGGCTCAATGACTTTACGGTCACCCACCACCACAACGGCCATGCGGTCTCCGCGGATGTAGCGTTCGGCCGCCTGCTGCACCTCCGTGGCCGTCACACGCGACACGGCACCCACAAACGACTGGAACGTATCGTCGGGCAGGCTGAAGACAATCATTTCCTCGAGCTTCTGCGCCAAATCGCGTGACGTCTCGAATTCGGCCGGGAATCCGAGCGCCACATAGTTCTTGGCCTTCTCGAGCTCGGCGGCAGGCACCGGGGTCCTGATGCTGTCGAGTTCGACGAAGAACTCGCGCAGTGCTTCGGCCGTCTTGTCGGTCTGCACACCTGCGCCGGCGAGGAAGGGCCCTGCCGAGGTCCGCATATCGAAGCCTGAGGACGCACCGTAGGTGTATCCGTTCCGCTCGCGCAGGTTCTGGTTGAGGCGCGAGGTGAACGACCCGCCGAGGATGGTGTTGAGCACCTGCAGCACGGCGTATTCGCCCGTGGAGCGTGGCACGCCCACCCAGCCGATGCGAATCTGCGACTGCGCCGCACCGGGCTTGTCGATGATGACCACCTCACGGCGCGTCAGCTGCGGTGCCGTGGGAATGGGCGCCGCCGTCGGGGCCGCGCCCGCCGTGCTGCTCCATCCGGTGAAGGCCCGATCGAGGCGCGCCTTCGCGTCGGCCAGCGTGATATCTCCGACCACCACCACTGCGGCATGACCGGCCGTGTAGTGCTCGCGATAGAACGCCCGCACATCGTCCGGGGTGATGGCGGTGAGCGCGGGGGCGAGCCCGGTGGCGGGTGTGCCGTACCGGTGCGTCGGACCGAACACGACCCGGGGGAACGCATAGCCGATGATGGCCGCCGGGTTGTCCTGCGCCTGGACGAGTGCCGTCAGGCGCTCCTTCTTGAGGCGGTCGAGTTCGTTCGCGGGGAACGAGGGACGCAGCAGGACATCGGCCATCAGCGGCAGCGCGGCGTCGAGGTTCCGCACGGGCGATGACATGCGGATGGCGCTGTAGTCGAACGAACTGCTGGTGCTGAGCTCGGCCCCGAGAAACTCGACGGCATCGGCCAGCTCGAGCGCGGAGCGCGAGCCGGCTCCTTCATCAAGCATGGCAGCCACGAGGCTGGCCATGCCGTAGCGCCCGGCACGGTCGAGACTGCTTCCGCCCTTGAGCAGGACGTTGACCTGAACCAGCGGGACGCGGTGCTGCTCGATGAGCCACAGCGGCACGCCGTTGGCCAGGGTCCCCTTCTGCACGGCTGGCAGACGCAGCGCCGGGGGCGGGCCCAGCGGTGGTGGCTGGCGGCGGTCGGGCCCCTGTGCGTGGAGTGCGGTGACGGCGGCGCTCAACGCCAGCAGGACGGCCACAGCCAGACGGATGCAACGGGTGATGAACATGGCAGTCCTCGTCCTACTTCCCAGCCGGGGTTGCCGGCATCACGCTCAGTTCCACGCGGCGCGTCGCGGGCAGAAAGCGGGCCGCGGCCGACTGGAGGTCGGTCGGCGACAGCGCGCGGTAACGCGCGAGATCTTCCTCGAAGAAATCGGGCATGCCGGTGGCCACGTAATAGCCGTTGAGCTGGTCGGCCTTGCCGCCGAAGCCCGCCGTGCGCTCCATGCGACGATAGAACGAGGCCTCGGTCTGGTTGAGCACGCGCGTCATCTCGCGGGCGTCGGGCGGCTGCTGCTGCAGGCGGGCGATCTCTTCGTCGATGATGACTTGGATCTTCTCGAGCGACTGACCGGGCCGGGCAGTTGCGACCACCAGAAACGTGCTGCCCAGCGCGGACGACTGCTGTGCGGCGAAGACATCCTGGGCCATCTGCAGCTCGTACACGAGCCGCTTGTAGAGCCGCGAATTCTTGCCGCCGGTGAGCAGGCCGCCCACCATGTCCATGGCCGCGTCGCCCGGCGCGTAGAACGCCGGTGTGTGCCAGGCCATGTAGAGGCGGGGCAGCTGCACGCGATCGGTGATGGTGCGGCGCACCACGCCCTCCAGCTGCACGGGCTGCGTCACGAGGGGCGGCACGTCTTTGCCTCTGGGAATGGCACTGAACCATTTCTCCACGAGCGCACGCGTCTGCGCGATGTCGATGTCTCCGGCGATCACCAGGCTGGCGTTGTTGGGCGCGTAATACGTCGTGAAGAATTCGCGCACATCGTCGAGCTGTGCGGCGGAGAGGTCTTCCATCGAGCCGATGACCGGCCAACTATACGGATGCCCCTTCGGATAGAGCATGGTAGCGAGCTCGACGAAGGCCTGTCCGTAGGGCGCGTTGTCGACCCGCTGGCGTTTCTCGTTCTTGACGACATCGCGCTGGCCGTCGAGCTTGCCCTGCGTCAGGGTGGGCAGCAGATAGCCCATGCGGTCGGACTCGAGGAACAGCGCCAGTTCGAGCGCATTGCTGGGCACGTCGGTGACGTAGTTGGTGCGGTCCTCGGAGGTCGACCCATTGTTGCTGCCGCCGGCGGCTTCGAGCCAGCTGTCGAACTGGCCCTCGGCCACATGCTCGGAGCCCTCGAACATCACATGCTCGAACAGATGGGCGAATCCCGTGCGTCCGGGCTTTTCGCGGCCGGAGCCCACGTGGTACCAGACATTCACGGCGGCCACGGGCACGGTGGCATCGCGATGCAGGATGACATGCAGGCCGTTGGCCAGCGTGAACTCGGTGTACGGCACCGTGATGGGTGCCGGGGCCTGTGGGGCCTGCGCCTGCGCCACGG
>JBIIDF010000160.1:0-6766 GCA_044238535.1 Vicinamibacterales bacterium | reverse complement strand
TTCACGTGCATCCGGCACCTCAGGCGCAGATGCCCGCGCCTGGCCCCTCGAGCCCGGTGGGTCCCACCACGACCGGCGGCCGTCGCCGCGTCTCGGCCACCCGCATCGACGGTTCGATCAAGCTCGATGGTGTGCTGGACGAGGCCGCGTGGCAGGACGCCGTGCCCGCCACGGGATTTGTGCAGCAGGAGCCATCGCCGGGCCAGCCGGCGACGGACCGCACCGAGGTGCGGGTGCTGTACGACAAGGGCAATCTCTATATCGGATTCAAGGCCATCTCGGCTGTGCCGGTGGTGGCGACCGAGATGCGGCGCGATGCCGACCGGCTGTTTGACGAGGATAATTTTCAGGTCATTCTCGACACCTTCCACGATTCGCGCAACGGCTACATGTTCGTGACGACCCCGCTCGGAGCGCGTCTCGAGCAGCAGATTTTTGACGAGGGTGAAGGCGGTGGCCGCGGAGCCACCTCCACGATTAACCGAAACTGGGATGGCGTCTGGGATTCGGCGGCGAAGATCACCGACGAAGGCTGGACGGCCGAGCTGCTGATTCCGTTCACGACCGTGCGGTTCCGTCCTGCGGACGACCAGGTGTGGGGCATCAACTTCCTGCGGCATACCCGCCGGAAGAACGAAATCACCTACTGGTCACCGATTCCCCGGGCCTACAGCCTGACGCGGGTGAGCCTGGCGGGCGAGCTGGATGGCCTGCGCAACCTCAGCCGCGGACTGGACCTGCGGTTGAAGCCGTTTACCGTTGGCGGCGGGCGCATCATGTCGACGGCGCCGTCGGTGACCACCACCTCGGTGGTGCGCGACATCGGTCTCGACGCGCGCTACGGGCTGACGGCGGGGCTGAACCTCGACCTCACGGTCAACACCGATTTTGCGCAGGTGGAAGTGGACGACCAGCAGGTGAACCTGACGCGCTTCAGCCTGTTCTTCCCGGAGAAGCGCGACTTCTTTCTCGAGAACTCGAACTTCTTCACCATGGGCACCGGGCCGTCGTTCACGACGACACAGGTGCAGACCGATCTGTTCTTCAGCCGCCGCATCGGCCTGTCGGCCACGGGCCAGGCGGTGCCGATCATCGGCGGGGCACGCCTAGCGGGCAAGTCGGGCGCGCACAACATCGGCGTGCTCAACATCCAGACCGACAGCGCCTTCGGCCGTCCCGGCGACAATTTCTTCGTCAGCCGCTACAGCCGCGACATCCTGCGGCGCTCGCGCGTCGGCGCCATCTTCATCAACAAGGACCAGTCGAGCACGGGCTACTTCAACCGGACGATGGGCGTCGATGCCAACTTTGCGCTTGGCCGCAGCCTGCAGGTCAGTTCGTACCTCGCCAAGACGGAGACGCCCGGCAAGGTCGGCAACGACATGGCGATGTATGGACGCATCGCCTATCGCGACCCCAAGTGGAACATGTACGTGAACTTCCTCGATGTGCAGGAGAACTTCAATGCCGAGGCGGGCTTCGTGCAGCGGACGGGCGTGCGGACGACCAAGGCGTTCATCAGCCAGACGCCGCGTCCCAAGCGCGGCCCGGTCAAGTTCTTCGAGCCGATGTATGTGTTCACCTACATGACCGACCAGACCAACCGCATGGTCTACCGGCAGGGGCACTACATGCTTGGCACCACGTTGCGCGATGACTCGTTCATCAACGTAATCTTTCAGCAGGTGGTCGACGTGCTCGATGCGCCGTTCCGCATCCGGCCCGATGTGACCATTCCGGTCGGGGAGTATCACATGAACGAGGTGATCCTCACCTACAACACGAGCCCAGGCAAGCGGCTGTACGAGCGGCTGACGGTGTCGCCCGTGCAGTTCTATGGCGGCACGCGCCTGAACATGTCGGCAGCGGCGGGCATCCGGCTGTCCTCGCAGCTGTCGACCGAGGTGCAGTACAACCGGAACGACGTGAAGATGCCGTGGGGCAACTTCGTCGTGAACCTGGCCTCGGCACGTGTTGACTACACCTTCTCGCCGCGGATGACGCTGCGCAGCCTGACGCAGTACAACACCAGCACCAACGAAGTGTCGACCAATATCCGCTTCAACTTCATCTATCGTCCCGGGAGCGACCTGTATCTGGTCTACAACGACCAGGTGCAGACGGGGCTGCCGGCCGACATCTTCGGGCGGAAAGATCGCCAGCTGGTGATGAAGCTGACGTATCTGCTGCAGCGATGACGGGCCTGCCCGGCTCCGTGCTGGATGACATGCGCGGTGGTGCGCAAGGATGAAGACGATGATGGAGCGGGGACTGATGGTGTGGCCGGGTGTGGTGGGCGTGGTCGGTGTGGTGCTGGTGGCTGGCGCGGTGCTGGGCGTGGTGGCTCGCGGCGCAGAGCGTGGCGCGGAGCAGCCCGCGCAGCAGGGGCCGCCCCCGGGCGCACCTGTGGTACGCGAGCATCAGGGGATACGCGCGGCCATCGACCGCACGGGCTGGGGCGGCGTGGTGCTGGTGTGCGAGGGATCGTCGCGCGACTGCCAGGCCGGGCATGCCGAGCGGGTTGACACGGCGCTGCAGCCGGCCTCGACGTTCAAGATCATGAACGCGCTGATGTCGGTCGACCTCGGCACGGTGGCCTCAGCCGATACGGTGCTGAAGTGGGACGGGATCGTGCGTGAGCGGAAGGAAACCAACCGCGACCTCACGCTGCGCGAGGCCTTCCAGGAGTCGTCGCTGCCGCATTTCCAGGCACTGGCCCGCACCAATGGCCGCGAGCGCATCCAGCAGTATCTTGATCGGGTCGCGTATGGGAACCGGACGATCTCGCTGCCCATCGACGAGTTCTGGCTGGGGGCCGGCGCGCTGCGCATCACGCCGCGCCAGCAGGTGCAGCTGCTCGAGCGGCTCTACCATGACGACCTGCCCCTGAAGCCGCGCACCATGGCCGTCGTGAAGGACATCATGCTGCTCGAGGAGACCGCCGGGTATCGCCTGCGGGCCAAGACGGGCTATGCCACGCCGGCCGGGGTCCCTGCGGTGGGCTGGTGGGTGGGCTGGGTCGAGCGCGGGACGCGCGTGACCTACTTTGCCACGGTGCTGCAGCCGCCGGCCGCAGACGATGCCATGCTGCCGGTGCGGCTGTCGCTGACGCGCCAGGTGCTGCGCGAGCTGGGCGTGCTGCCGGCCGAGCGCTGACGGGCGTCCCTTCCCATGACCCTGCTGCTGGTCGGGCTGATTGCGCTGCTGGCCTCGGGGCTGACGTTTGTGTCGGGCTTCGGGCTCGGCACGCTGCTGCTGCCGGCGTTTTCGGCCTTCGTGCCGGTGGGGCAGGCGGTGGCGCTGACGGGCGTCGTGCATGTGCTGAACGGCCTGTTCAAGCTGTCGCTGGTGGGGCTGCACATCGACTGGCGCGTGTTCCTGCGGTTCGGCCTGCCGGCGGCGGTGGCGGCCGTGCTCGGCGCCGAGCTGCTGCTGTCGCTGTCGGCTGCGGCGCCCGTCGCCGAGTGGCAGTGGGGAACCATCGACGCGCAGGTGACACCGGTCAAGCTGGTGGTGGGGCTGCTGCTGTGCGCCTTTGCGGCGCTCGAGCTGCTGCCATCGGTGCGGGGACGCACCTTTCCGCCGCGGTACCTGGTGGCCGGGGGCCTGCTCAGCGGATTTTTCGGCGGGCTGTCGGGCATGCAGGGTGCGCTGCGCTCGGCGTTCCTGGTGCGCGCGGGCCTCGCGCCCCGGGCCTATGTCGCCACCGGCAGCGCGATTGGGGTGCTCATCGACCTGTCGCGGCTGCCCGTCTACGCCTCGTCCCTGCTGGCGGTGCGCGACCAGATCGACTGGTCGGTGGTACAGGTGGCCGTGGCCTGCGCCTGCGTCGGTGCCCTGTTCGGGCAGAAGTGGATTGGCAGCATGACCATGGCCGGGGTGCAGCGCGTGGTGGCCGCCCTGCTGGTGCTGATGGGGCTGGGCCTCATCGCCGGCGTGCTGTGACCGGGGCCATGGCACGTGGGGTGACGTGCATCGGGCTCGATCTGGCGTGGCAGGCCGACCGGAACCACTCGGGGGCCGCCGTGCTGCATCTCACCGGTCTGCGCGCCGAGCTGATCGCGGTGGGTGATGGCCTGCGATCGCTGCAGGCCGTGCAGGATTTTGTTGCACAGCACGAGACGGCCAGCACCGTGGTCGCCGTCGATGCCCCGCTCATCATCCGCAATGCGACGGGACGGCGCCCGTGCGAAGCCGCCCTGGGGGCCGTCTATGCGAGGCGGCAGGCCGGCTGCCATCCGGCCAACCTGTCGCTCTATCCCGATGCGTCGAGCGTGGCGCTGGCGCAGTGGCTGGCCCATCGCGGCTACCGGCATGCGCCCGAAGCCCGCGACACCGAGGCGCGCGCCATGCTCGAGGTGTATCCGCACGCGGCGCTGGTGGCCAGCTTCGACCTTCCGCAGTCGCTCAAGTACAAGCGCGGTGGCGTGGCGCAGAAGCGCGCGGGCCTTCGCGAGCTGTCGGGGCTGCTGGGCCGCCTGCGTATCGGCACCGCACCGCTCCAGCCCTCGGCACTGCTGGCCCGGCTGCTGACGCGCGATGTCGAGCAGCTGCGCGGACAGGCCCTCAAGGCCCACGAGGACACGCTCGACGCGGTGACGTGTGCCTATGTGGCGGCCTGCTGGGCCCACCGCCATACGGTCGCCGTCGATGTCTTCGGCAACGCCTCGACCGGCTACATCGTCAATCCGGCGCTCGTGCCTTCCGCCACCCCCAGGGGAGCGGGCGTCGAGTGACTGGTCGTGGCGGAGTCGGCTGCGGCCCACGTGCCCTCTGGGCGTGCGGGGCCGGGAGCCGTGCGGCAGGCCCGCGGCGGACTCCGCTTGAACCCGCAGCCCTGCGAGAGGCATGCTGAGGGCCGTGAACAGACGACGTGCGTGGATTGGTAGCGCGGTGCTGGCGGTGTCACTCGCCGTGGCCTATGTGAGCGGCCCGCGGTATGCCCTCGACCCGACCGTATTGCCGGTGTCGCTCCCACCGGGCCCTCCCGGCGTCCTTGTTCGCTATCTGGCCGAACGCGAACACGCCGTCGGTGACGTGATTCCCGGCGCAGAGAAGACCATCATCTGGGCGACGCCCGCGCGGCAGCAGACGCCGCTGTCCGTCGTCTATCTGCACGGCTACTCGGCGACGCGTCAGGAGACGGCACCGCTCAGCGACGACCTGGCGCGCGCACTCGGGGCCAACCTGTTTTACACGCGCTTGTCGGGCCACGGCCGGACACCGGCCGCGATGGGGGACATCACGGGCACCGACTGGCTGCAGGACGCCGAGGAAGCCCTGGCGATTGGCCGCAGGATTGGCCAGCGCGTCATTGTGGTGGGCACCTCCACGGGGGGCACGCTGGGCACCTGGCTGGCGCTGCAGCCGGAGGCCGAGGCCATGGCGGCCCTGGTGCTGGTGTCGCCGAACTTCGGTCCGAAGAATGCGCTCTCGGAAGTGCTGACGGGGCCATGGGGACCGCAATTGCTGCGCCTGTTGCAGGGTGACGAATACACGTGGACGCCCCTCAATGCCGAGCAGGCCCGCTACTGGACCTGGCGGTATCCGTCGAAAGCCCTGCTGCCGATGATGGCCGTGGTGACCCAGGTCCGCGAGGCGCCGCTCGAACAGGTACAGGTGCCCACGCTGGTGATCTACTCGCCCAACGATCAGGTGGTGAACCCGACCCGCACCGAGCGGGCGTTTGCACGGTTCGGCACGGCGACGAAGGCACTGCAGCCGGTGCTCACGAGCGAAGATCCTGACCACCACGTGCTGGCCGGCCGGATTCTGGCCCCGAATGACACGGCAATGATTGGGGGACACATCCGGCGCTTTCTGGCGGGCGTGCTCGGCCCTCCGGCCTGACTGTGGCACAATCGCGCGGACGTGGCCGGGCCCCCGCCCGGACTGCCTGTGACCCTCGACCGGAGACCGCATGAAGAAGGCCGCGCTCGCACTCACGCTCTTCCTGACCGCCTGTTCCACCGCGCCGGCCCCGCCGCCGGTCAGCCCCGAGGTCGCCGCGGCTCAGGCCCGCGCCGAAGGCATCCGCATCGTCCGTGACGACTGGGGCGTGCCGCACATCTACGGCAAGACCGATGCGGATGTGGTCTTCGGCCTCATGTATGCCCAGGCGGAGGACGACTTCAACCGCGTCGAGACCAACTTTCTCAACAGCCTCGGGCGCCTCGCCGAAGCCGAGGGCGAGTCGGCCATCTGGCGCGACCTGCGGATGAAGCTGTTCATCGATCCCGATCAGCTGAAGGCTTCCTATCAGCAGAGCCCCGAGTGGCTGCGCGCGCTGATGGACGCCTGGGCCGGCGGTCTCAACTACTACCTGGCGACCCATCCCGAGGTGAAGCCGCGCGTCATTACGCAGTTCGAACCGTGGATGGCCCTCAGCTTCAGCGAGGGCAGCATCGGCGGCGACATCGAGAGCGTGTCCCTGGCCCAGCTGGAAGCCTTCTACACCGGCCTCGCGGCGACGGAAAAAACGGCGTCGGCCGACCGCTTCCCGCTCTTCGAGGAACCGACCGGTTCGAACGGCTTCGCGGTGGGGCCGTCCAATTCGGCGTCCGGCAAGGCGATGCTGTTCATCAACCCGCACACGTCGTTCTTCTTCCGCGAAGAGGCGCAGATGGTGAGCGAGGAGGGGCTGAACGCCTACGGTGCGCTGACCTGGGGCCAGTTCTTCATCTACCAGGGCTTCAACGACCGCCTCGGCTGGATGCACACCTCGAGCGGCGTCGACAACATCGACGAATACCTCGAGACGATCGTC
>JBIIDF010000159.1:0-6774 GCA_044238535.1 Vicinamibacterales bacterium | reverse complement strand
CGGAATGACTTCAGCATGCACTCAGCTCCATGCGGGGTGGGACGACCCGCGACACGTTACGGTTCCCGGGACAGAAACAGATACTCGGCCTGCGCCTGGATGGCCCGCGCCCGTCGCTGCAGCAGCAGCGTGGTGAGGCGTTCCGAGGGATTGCCCTCGGGGTCAACGGCCAGCGCCTTCGACAGCAGGTCGTCGAACTCGGCACGGTTCTGGGTGGCGATGGTCACGGCGGTAGCCAGCGAGAGATACGGACCGGGCGACAGCCCCCGCTGAATGTCGACGGCGCGCTGGAAGTGGCCGCGTGCCTTGTCATGCGACCCTCCGAGCAGTTCCTGGCCTTCCATGACAATCATCAGTTCGTGCAGGGCCCCGTAGTACCACGTCTCATCGAGAGCGAGACCGCGCTCGACCAGCGCGCGCACCGCCGGAAAGTCGATGGCCAGCGTGTCGGGGCTGAGCGCCATGGCCAGCCCCCATGAGGCGGCGGACCAGTAGATGAGCTCCACATCTTCTTTGGACGCGCGACCGAGGGCTGTGGCCGGCGTGGTCAGCAGGGCCTGGCGCACACCAGGGAAGCGCACCTCGAGGGCGCGCATGCAGTACTCGTGGGCCCGCAGATACATGTTCAGCGTGCGCGCATCAATGACGCGAGCCGCCTGCCGATCGGTGTAGCGCACCAGATCGGCGTCGGTGGCGAGATAGCCGTAGGCATACGAGGTGAAGCCGCTGCAGGTGGCACGCAGAAGCGGGACATGCCGCGGAATGGACTGCAGCAGCGACTCGTAGGTTTTCAGCGCAAACGGGACGGCATCGCGGACCAGATCGGGGTCGTTGTCGGAGGTGATCGTGGTGCCCGGCGCGGCCAGCGTGTCGGCGACGAGGCGCGTGGCGCGGTTGGTGACAAATGAGCACCCGGACAGCAGACCGACGGCCAGGAGGGCCGCGACCACACGAGACAGAGAGACAGATGACATGGCGACGCGGGTTCCCCTTAACACTCTAGTCTGCCACATCCGTTGCCGATTCCAGTGCCGGAGCGCGCGTCCGTCCCTTGCATGTGCGGGTGACTTGGGAGAGGATGCAGCGGTCCAAGGAGGCTCCGATGCCCATGTCCGTTCGCCTCGCTGCTGTCGCGTGTGTATTTGCCGGTGCCGTGGCGGCCTGTGCGCCTCCGCCGCAGGCACCTCCAGTGGCGTCTGACGCCGCCGCCGAGAGAAAGGCGGCCCTGATTGCGCGGGCCGCATCGCTGGAGCTTCCCACGCCGTATACCCCTCCACCGGGCGAAGCGCTCTCGCACCACGCCTCGGGTTTCGCCAAGACGATGTGCTCGGCGGTGTTCATCACGGGCCTCGACCTGGCGTTTGCGGCCGAGCACGTAGGCTACTTTGCCGCGCCCTATGCGATTCGGGCGAAGCTGGGGGCCCCGGTGCTGGATCGGGAGAAGCGGACCGTGTCGGTCACTGTGCCGAGGGGGCCGACCCGCGTCGCCGTCTACACGGGGCCCGAGTCACAGGGATGCATCACGCTGGCCGAGGGCAGCGACCGCCTGTCATTCACACCGGAGCGGATCGAGCGGCGCGTTCCGGTCCCCGCAACGGCGCCGTGGCCGATGGGAGACACGCTGCCTGGCGACCCACTCCCGTTCACCCTGCGTGCGGACAAACTGGCCGAGGCCGTGGCCGCTGCGTTTGCGAATCCCGAAGGACACACGGCGGCGTTTGTGGTGACGCACAAAGGGCGCCTTATCGCCGAGCGCTATGGCGCGGGCATCACCGCGACGACGCCCCTCGAAAGCTGGTCGATGGGCAAGAGCGTGACCGGCACGGTGATGGCGACGCTGATCCGCCGAGGCGTCTACGACCTGTGGCAGCCCGCGCCGGTGCCCGAGTGGCAGCAGACGCCCGGCGACCCGCGTGCCGCGATTCGCATCGGCGACATCATGCGGATGTCGAGCGGCCTGCGCATCAAGGCACCGAACGATCCGGACTACGACCCGAACGGGACGTATCCCGATCATCTCTATCTCTACACCGGGGCCGCCAACACCTTTGCCTTTGCGGCGACGCGTCCCCTGCAGTGGCCCCCGAACACCGTCGGCCGCTATCGCAACACCGATCCGGTGGTGACCAACTACCTCAATCGCCTCGGAGCCCAGACGCTCGGTGAGCACTACCTGAGCTATCCGCAGCGTGCGATCTTCGACAAGCTCGGCATCCGCACGATGGTGATGGAGACGGATCCCTACGGCAACTACCTGACGCAGGGCTACGAGTTCATGTCGGCGCGCGACTGGGCGCGGCTCGGCAATTTATATCTGCAGGACGGCGTCTGGAACGGCGAACGACTGCTGCCTGAGGGCTATGTCTCCTATGCATCCACGCTGGCCCCGGCCTGGGTCGCCGACCAGCGGCCGCAATACGGTGGCGGCTTTTTCTGGATCAACGGTGACGGTGGCATGCCCGTGCCCAAAGAGGCGTATTACATGTCGGGCGCAGGCGGCCAGACGACTCTGATCATTCCATCACATGACCTGGTGGTGGTGCGGCTCGGCCACTTCAAGGGGGCGCGTCCCGGGGGCGATGACTTCGATCGAGCGCTGGCGCTGCTGATGGAGGCTGTGCCGGCGCGGTAGTGTGTGCCGCCCATGCCGCCGCGGTCCACGTGCAGACGGGGCCCGGCGGCGAGGGACATCCGTCCCGGATGAGACAGACCCTGGTGTCGTGGTCGAGTGCCAGCCGCGGTCGCGGCCGCGCTGGCGCTCTGGATGTCGTCGCAAGAAACGGAGTGCAGCGGGCGAGCCCTCGCCGTCATGATTCGGTCACTGGCCCGTCGCGCAGTCGCGGTGCGGAGAGGCATCACAGTGGATGCAGGGGGTGGTGATGGATGACAGGAAGGGCTCGGCACTGAACAGCCTGCGGTGGCAGATGGTTATGCACCGCGCGCCCGGCGCGTTTGTGTACGGCGTCGTCACCACCGGCGTGTACTGTCGGCCCGAGTGCCCGTCGCGGCGGGCGAGACGCGCGCATGTGCGGTTTTTCGAGACCGGGGAGGACGCCGTCGCCGCCGGCTTCCGCCCCTGTCTCCGCTGCCGGCCCGGGATGCCGGCCAGACATGCGGACGTGGTGCGTCAGGCGTGCGAGTGGCTGGCCAGCCGTACCCGCATGCCAGGGCTGACGGCTGTCGCGCGCCGGGCGGGCATGAGTCCCCACCACTTTCATCGGGTGTTCAAGGCGGTGGTGGGGCTGACACCCGGCCAGTACGCCCGGGCTGTCCGGGACGGACGGATGCGCACCACGCTGGGGGCATCGGCGTCTGTCACCGAGGCGTTTCATGCCGCAGGCTTCGGATCATCAGGCCGGTTCTACGAGGAGGCCCGGCAGCGCTTCGGGATGACGCCGGGGCGGTATCGGACTGGCGGTGCGGGGGAGACGATCCGCTACGTGGTGAGCGGGTGCCAGCTGGGGTACGCGCTGGTGGCCGCGACCGACATCGGCGTGTGCGCCGTGTATCTGGGCGACGCCCCTGAGGCTCTCGTCGCGGACCTGACGCGTCAGTTCCCGAAGGCGACAATCAGCGAGGCCGGCATGGAGATGGTCGGTCTCATCCGGTCGGCCATCGACGCGATTGACTCGCCGTGGCGCGGCGCCGACCTGCCGATGGACATCCGGGGCACCGTGTTCCAGCAGCGTGTCTGGGAGGCCCTGCGTGCCATTCCCGCTGGTCAAACCCGTACCTACGGTGCGGTGGCTGAGGCCATCGGCATGCCGACGGCGGCGCGTGCGGTGGCTCGGGCGTGTGCGCAGAATTCCCTGGCGGTGCTGGTGCCGTGCCATCGGGTCTGCCGCGCAGACGGGACGGTGGGCGGGTATCGCTGGGGCGCCGTGACGAAGCGCGCCCTCCTGGACCGCGAGCGATGACGGGCACGCTGTTTCCCGACCCTGACGAGCCGTCGAGGGAGGCCCTCACCGACGGCGCACTGCTCTTGCGGGGGTGGCTGATTGATGAGGCACCGTCGCTGCTGGCCGGGGTCATGGCCATTGCCGAGGACGCTCCGTTTCGTCACCTCGAGACCCCGGGGGGCCACCGGATGTCGGTGGCTATGACCAACTGCGGGGCACAGGGCTGGGTCAGCGATCGGCACGGCTATCGCTATGCGGCGCACGATCCGACACGCACCCGTCCGTGGCCAGCGATGCCAGCGCTGTTCCGGACGATCGCGCAGTTGGCGGCGGCTGATGCAGGCTATCGGCACTTCGAGCCGGATGCCTGCCTCATCAATCGCTATGCGCCTGGTGCCAGGCTGGCCCTGCATCAGGACCGAGATGAGTGCGCGCTCTGCCAGCCCATTGTCTCGGTTTCGCTCGGGGTGCCGGCCACATTCCTCTTCGGCGGGCTCGAGCGCTCGAGTCGCCCGCGGCGTCTGCGGCTCAATCACGGCGATGTGGTGGTGTGGGGCGGCGCGTCGCGGCTCGCCTATCACGGCATCGACGTGCTGAAGGCCGCGCAGCATCCCCTGACAGGCGACCTGCGCTACAACCTGACGTTCCGGGTCACCGGGCACTCCTGAGTCACGCTCGATAGGGGGGGGCTCGCCCGGCGCGCCGCCTCCTGCGAGACGCGGTGGCCCTGTCGAGCATCGGCTCCCGCTGGGCGCGGTTCAGACGGGTCCCGCATGGTCTGCCGCGTGCGATGGGATCGCGCGGTCGCATTCGGGCGGTCGCTGGGGGACCGCAAAAAAGGCCCGGCAGCGAGATGCTGCCGGGCCTGATCGAACCGGGCACTGTGCCCCGGGCGTGTGTGGCCCGGGGCTTCAGTGGATTAGTACATGCCGCCCATGCCGCCGCCGCCGGGCATCGCAGGCGCTTCCTTCTTCTCCTCGGGAATCTCCGAGACCAGGGCCTCGGTGGTGAGGAGCAGCGACGAGATCGACGCGGCGTTCTGCAGGGCATTACGCACGACCTTGGCCGGGTCGATGACGCCGGCCTTCACCAGGTCTTCGAAGGTTTCAGTGGCGGCGTTGAAGCCTTCGTCGCCCTTCCCGTTCTTCACCTTCTCGACGATGATCGAGCCCTCGAGGCCCGCGTTGGTGGCGATCCACCGGCAGGGTTCCTCGATGGCGCGGCGGATGATCTGCAGGCCGACGGCCTGGTCGCCCGTGAGCTTCAGACCGTCGAGCGCCTTGCTGGCGCGGATGAGCGCCGTGCCGCCGCCGGGGACGATGCCCTCTTCGACGGCCGCCTTGGTGGCGTGCATCGCGTCCTCGACGCGGGCCTTCTTCTCCTTCATCTCGGTTTCGGTGGCGGCACCGACCTTGATGACGGCGACACCGCCGACGAGCTTGGCGAGACGCTCCTGCAGCTTCTCGCGGTCGTAGTCGGACGAGGTCTCCTCGACCTGGACGCGGATCTGACGCACGCGGCCCTCAATGGCCTTCGAGTCGCCGGCGCCTTCCACGATCGTAGTGTTGTCCTTGTCGATCGTGACCTTCTTGGCGCGACCGAGGTCTTCGAGCTTGATGTTCTCGAGCTTCACGCCGAGATCCTCGGTGATGGCACGGCCACCGGTGAGAATCGCGATGTCTTCGAGCATCGCCTTGCGGCGGTCGCCGAAGCCGGGCGCCTTGACGGCGGCCACCTGGAGGGTGCCGCGCAGCTTGTTGACCACGAGGGTCGCCAGCGCTTCGCCTTCCACCTCTTCGGCAATGATCATCAGCGGACGGCCGAGACGGGCCACCTGCTCGAGCACCGGCAGCAGATCCTTCATCGAGCTGATCTTCTTCTCGTGAATGAGGATCACCGGGTTTTCGAGGGCCACTTCCATGCGCTCGGGGTCGGTCACGAAGTAGGGCGACAGGTAGCCGCGGTCAAACTGCATGCCCTCGACGACGTCAAGCGTCGTTTCCAGGGTCTTGGCCTCTTCGACGGTGATGACGCCGTCCTTGCCGACCTTTTCCATCGCCTCGGCAATGATGCTGCCGATGGTGTGGTCCGAGTTGGCCGAGATGGTGCCGACCTGGGCAATCATGTTGCCCTTGACCGGCTTGGCCATCGTCCGGATCTCGGCGGTCATGGCCTCGACGGCCTTCTCGATACCGCGCTTGAGTTCCATCGGGTTGGCACCGGCCACCACGTTGCGGGCGCCTTCGCGATAAATCGCCTGCGCCAGCACCGTCGCCGTCGTCGTGCCGTCACCGGCCGTGTCGGACGTCTTGCTCGCCACTTCGCGCACCATCTGGGCGCCCATGTTCTCGAGCGGATCCTTCAGGTCGATCTCCTTCGCCACCGTCACGCCGTCCTTGGTGATGGTGGGGGAGCCGAACTTCTTGTCGAGGACCACGTTGCGGCCCTTGGGGCCGAGGGTCACCTTGACCGCATCCGCCAGCTGATTGACGCCGCGGAGAATGGCCTGCCGCGACTGTTCGCCGTAGATAATCTGCTTTGCCATGAGTGTTGTCGTCTCCGTCCTGTGACTACTTGCCCTCGACCACGGCCAGGACTTCGTCCTCGCGCATGATCAGGTAATCTTCGCCGTCGACCTTCACTTCCTGCCCCGAATACTTGCCGAAGAGGATGACGTCCCCAGCCTTGACGTCGAGCGCAATGCGCTTGCCGTCCTTGTCGGCCTTGCCGGCGCCCACGGCGACCACCTTGCCCTGCTGCGGCTTCTCCTTGGCCGAGTCGGGGATGATGATGCCGCCAACCTTCTGCTCCTCTTCCTCAGTGCGCTGCACGAGGATTCGGTCGTGAAGCGGTCTCAATGCCATGCTCATGACTC
>JBIIDF010000158.1:0-6779 GCA_044238535.1 Vicinamibacterales bacterium | reverse complement strand
TGAGGGTACGGCGTGGGGATCCTTCAGGCAGCGGACACTCGCCGGCCGAGCCATGCGCCGGATCAGTGACTGTCTGGAAAATCCCCTCGCGGTCCTTCATGGTACCGGCTACGGCGCTCGACGGTTTGCGCCGGCAGGATTCGTCGCTGAGTATCGGCAACTGATCCGCCGGTCGGCCCGTCCCATCGTCACGGTCATCGACGATCCCCGCTTTGCAGCCATCATGGACGTGGCCGAGGAGGCCGCCGTGCCGGTCATCGCCTGCACGCAGAACCTGGAATCGCTGGATCTGGCGGCAAGTGACAGCCATGGCGCGTGGGGCCTGCGTACCCACCTGGTTGACCTGGCCAATGAACTGGGACACCTGCAACGCTGTGCGGGTCGCCTGTGCATCTCCAAGGTGGAGGCCGGTCTCGTGAGCGGCCTTGGCCTGGAGGCCGAGCATTATCCGTATCTGCCAGTCGGCGCTATCCGCGACAGGCTGGCCGCCATCCGCACGGCACGGCGTCAGACCGCGCGCGACGCTGGCCTTGTGCTGGTCCTCGGCAGCGCCATGCATGGCACCACGCATCGGGCCTTCGAGTGGTTCCTTGAGCGGGCTCGCACCTGCGGCCTCCCGGCCGGCATCCGCCTTGTACTCGCCGGCGCAGGAACGGAGATGCTCGATCTCCGAGGCATGGCCGGCGTCGAGGCTCTGGGCTGGGTGAGCCAGCCCGACCTTGACCGATTGCTGACGAAGGCAGGCGCGGTGGTCGTGCCGCAGTGCAGCGGTTTCGGGTCGGTGACCCGACTGGTCGAACTCTCGTGCGCGGGGGTTCCGTCGCTGGTGCCACCACATCCCGTCTACGCGATCGACGTTCCACCGGGGGTTCACGTGCTGGGTCACTCGTGGCACGAGTGGCAGGACCAGTTCCGCGACCTCACGGGCAGCACGCATCGGTCCGAGTGGGACTACGAGGCCTGGGAAGCGACTCAGCCGCGGCCTCTGCCACGCGCGCTCGCACGATGGATTCGAGAGAAATGACTGCGCCATGGCTGCCCCGCATCCGCTGATCTCCGTCATTCTCATCGATGGCTCCTTCCGTGAGCGGTTTCATGCCGTCGATGCGTTTGCCCATCAGACGCTTCCCGCCGACCAGTTCGAAATCCTGTGGGTCGAACACTATGGCCGGATTCACGCCGACCTGGCCGCGAGAGCATCCCGGTATCCTCATCTTCGGATCATCACGCTGGGACGGGACGGGGAGTATCACTCCGCCTACTGTCGCAACGCGGGCGTCCGGGAGAGCCGCGGCGAGCTCATCGTGTACGCCGATGGCGATGTCGTGCCGGAGCCGACCGTCCTGGAGGCATTGTGGAACGAACATCGCGACAGGGACGACCTCGTCGTATTCCTGTATCGGCATGATGAACCGCGGTCGGTCCACCGCGACGATTGGGACTTTGAGCACCTGCAGCGGCACTCGGTCGTCGGCAATACGACGAACTACGGCGCCTGCATGAGCGTGCGCAAAAAATGGATCGTGGCCGTCAACGGATGGGAGCAGCATCCGGCCTTCGGGACGCATATCAATGCCCATGGAACGGATATGTATATCCGGTTCAAGAATCTCGGGCTGGCTGTGAAGTGGCATCCGGACATTCGGCTGTATCACCCCTGGCATCCTCTGACGAACGTCGGGTCATTTGCCTATGTCGTGCAGTCTGCCTTCAGCGCCTACCGCGCCAGGCAACTGGTGACGGTGGCCTACGATGGCCTCGACCCTGCCAGGACGCTGCCCCTTCCGGCCGACCTGGAGGCCGATATTCAGCCGCTGATGACACGCATGGCTTTCATGCACTACGGCATCGCGGGCCGACTGCTCGGCGTGGTGTCTGACGTCTGGCGGTACCTCAGTCGCCGCACTCGAGCGGAGTCATGAGGGTCGGTCTGGATGTCACCGCCACGGAGATGGGCTTCAAGTGCCACGCCACTCGAGGCATTGGCCGCTACGCCTCGGAACTGTCCAGGCACCTGTGCTCCGCGGACGGTCAGCCGTGCCCTGACGCCGTGACAGTCACGGCGTTTCGGCAGACCGCACTTCCGCTGCCCGGGTGGCTGGAGTCGGGTGTCACGCTTCTTGGCGAGCACCGCCATGTGGCGCGGCAGCACGTGTTGTTCTCCGGGGTGCTCACGGGTTCGCTGGCGGATCGTTTCGACATGCTGCACTTCCTGTCCCAGTTGGATGCCCCCGCCAGTTGTGCGCTTCCATACTGCGTGACGGTGCACGATCTCATTCCGCTGGTGTTCGCGAAGCAGGACCACACGATGGATTTGACCCGTCAGCGCTGGCGACGACGGGTGAGCCTCGGGCTCGAGCAACGGGCCATCACGCGGGCGACACACGTGGTGACTGTTAGCCACTGGAGTGCCCGCGACATCGCGAGGCTGACCCCCGTGTCTCCTGAACACATCTCGGTGGTGCCCCACGGTGTGGGGGCGGCGTTCTTCGGCCCGGCGCGAAAGACGGCAACGCAGATACGGTCAGCACTCACGCTTCCGGCGACCCGGCCGCTCATCCTGTATGTCGGTGGAATCGATGCCCGCAAGAACAGTCTGGGTCTGATCGCCATCTTCGAACGGGTCTGCCAGCGGGCGCTGGAGAGCCGCGTCGTACCCGCGGTGGACTCCGCCTCGACACTGCCGGTGCTGGTCATCGCTGGCGATGTCAAACATGACGCGAACTATCCGGCGCTGCAACGCCGGATCAGCGCCTCACCCATGCGTTCGGAAATCCATGTCGTGGGCTACGTATCGGATGACGATCTCCGGTCTCTGCTCGCGACCACTGCCGTATTTGCGTTCCCGAGCCTGTATGAGGGATTCGGGCTTCCACCGCTGGAGGCAGGCGCGGCGGGCGTGCCGGTCGTGAGTTCGAACCGATCGTGTCTGCCCGAAATTCTTGGCGACGGGGCGATACTTTGCGACCCTGAGGACCACGACACGTTCTCGGCGCATCTCTGGACCATGCTCTCGCATAGCGAGCATGCCGGGGCGATGGCTCAGCGAGGGCTGGCGCGCGCCCGCCAGTTCACCTGGGACAAAGCGGCCGAGGGCACGATGGCCGTCTACGAGCGTCTGGCCAGCCAGCAGCGCGCGCGCAACACGGGTCGTCCAGACCGTGCGCGGTCGGGTGGTCCTGAGTGGTCGAGGAACCAGCCGTAACAGTCGAGATGCTGGCGCGCGATCGCCGCTGGCGCATGCAGCGAGGCGTACACGCGTGCCTGCTGGCCCATACGCCGACGTCGGTCCGCGTCAGTCAGCAGCGCGTCAATCTGCCGGGCACAGTCGATTGGGTCTTCGCTGGCGAAGAACGCCAAGGTGTCAGGCACTCGTTCGTTGATTTCGCGGTTCAGGGGCAGATCAGAGGCCAGTACGGCCGCACCTCGTGCGAAGGCCTGCGCGAGCGATCCGGATCCGCTGGTGACACGAAACGGAGCCACAACAAGATCGGATGTCTGAAAGACACGTGTCACGTCACTTTCTGGCACGAATCCTGTCACCTCCACGCGGTCGTGGAGTCCAAGCTCCGAGATAGTACGTTGACAGCGGGCGCAGTAACGATGGTTCATGGGATGGCCCACGCCACCCGCCAGCCGCAGCCGAACAGGTGTCCGCACGTGCGGCAAGGCCTCGAGCATCACATCCTGTCCTTTCTCAGGGCAGATATATCCAAATACGGTCACGGTGCGCACTGCAGTGTCAGGCCGGTCACCTGAGGATGATGAAACGTCGGGCACGATATGCGGAATCGTCGCGATGGGCGGGTAACCGAGGCCTTGAAGCGACGCCGCCTGCATCGCCGAGTGGACGATGACGCCATCGAATCGGCTCCACGTGCCCTCGCGCCAGTAAGGACGCAGCCAGGGCAGCATCGTTGCGTTGGCCATCCGGTTCAGCGGTCCCTGCCACCCCCGTCCCCGAGTCTCCAGTCGGTGGTCGTCTGGAAGCACCCTGTGCGCCGTGGCGATAATCCGTGTGCCGGCTGGCAGCGCGTGCCTGAGCGGCGGCAACCACCGCGGCAGCGTATCCAGGAACGGATTGGTGCCCCCGAACAGCCCGTATTCGTGTTGCACGTGCACCAGATCGGGCTGCAGGATTCTCGCTGCAGCAGTGGCACCGGCCCAGTCCCCCGGGGCCGTCTGCAGCAGCGGCAGTGGCTCGAATCGGCCATCGGCTCGCGCAGCTTCGACAATGGCCGGCCAGAGCAGACGGGCATAGGAGGCGATGCCGCCCTGTTGCTCCGGTGTGATGCACAGCACACGCACGGGCCGCGTGCGCGGCCCGTTCACGGGAGGCAATGCTGAACGACCAGGCGGCCGTGATTCGCCAGCCTGGCGAGGGGCGACCTCCATGAATTGTCGTAGTGGTGCACCCCATACGACCCCAGGGCGGCCGCCTCCCGTCGTCGATCTTCCGTAATCCGCTGGGTCGGTGTTGAGGGATAGACCTCGTGGTAGGGAAGCACGACCACATCTCCTTCCTGGCTCACGCGGCGCTCTACGTGGCGGTCGAGGACGTCGATCGCCATCCGGATGACATAGCGCGTCGAGCGTTCAAAGATTCTTCGGGCGCGGTAACCTCGCACCATCCCGTGCATCACCTCCAGCCACAGCGGGTGGCCGGCCGGCGACGCCAGCAGCGCGTTGATGACGTAATCGCGCCCCCGCATCGGCCTGCCGATGCCGTCATGCTCGCGCCCGACGAGCGCATGCGACGTCTCCAGCAGATCATCCAGGGGGCGCACCACCTCGTAGTCGAGGTCGGCGTAGACGCCACCAAAGCGATGCAGGTAGGCCAGTCGCACGAAATCCAGCTTCAGGATCGTCGGCCGCAGCCGCTGGTAGTCGCCGAGCAAGGTCGCGTAGTGGTCGGCAATCAGCGCCTCGTTAGCCTGGTCATCCCAGAACCGGTATTGCCATCCAGGGTGATACCGGAGCCAGGAGTCACGAAACCCGCGCAGATGTGGCGGGATGTCCGTCGACTTCCAGGTTTGGTGAAGGACCTTGGGAATCATGACGTTCGTAGGCGGCCACTTTCGCTGCCGCTGATGTCGCGCTCGTCAACTGACCCCGTGGCGATGACACAAACCGATCGCAGTCGGTGGCGTTTCCCGGCAACCCGGTTGCAGGGCCGCCATGCACAGACGTGAGTATTATGACCTAACTAACTTCTTGTATGAACAGCCATTGTCAACCGCGCGCAGCCACCTGCTGGTTCAACGCGGCGGCCTGTCGATGACGGGGATGCGCCACGACGCGTCCCGGACCCTCCCCCCCTCGTCCCCGGCCGGCCTGAACGTCATCGGCCACATCACCGGGACGATGGGCATCGGTGTCGCCGCCAGAAACACGGTCGCCGTGCTGCAGGGGAATGGGAGGCCGTTCTCGGTCGTGGATATCGAACCGGCGCGCCGACAGGGCACAGACTCCTCGCTCGCCCACCTGCTGGGGACGCCCTCAACAGCCTGCCACCCGGTCAACCTCTTCCACCTCAATGTCCAGGAGGTGATCAACCTGATCGACTCGCGTCCTCGGTGGCTGGACATCGTCCGGCGTGCCAACGCGATCGTCCCGTTCTGGGAACTTCCGCAGATCCCGCTGATGCCCGACTGGTCCGGTCTGCTCGGCGCGATGGATCTCGTAATGGCACCCAGCCGCTTCATCCTCGAGGCCATCCAGCGGACCGCACCCGAGGTTCGCGCCGTACACTACCCGCAGACGGTGTTTCTGCCGGCCGATATCGTGGCCAGTCGCGACGCCTTCGGGCTGCCGCATGACGCGGTACTGTTCTACCTGAACATCGACGTGACGAGCGATCTGGTCCGCAAGAATCCGGCAGCCGCCATGGCCGCATTTCGCGCGGCCTTCACCTCTCAGCCCTCCGGCTCGGACCCACGGGCGTCCCTGGTCGTCAAGCTTGGCCACACCACGAGTGGGTTCCCGTGGGCCAACGCCGCCCCACTGATTGCCGAACTGTCCGCCATGCCGAACACCATCGTGATCGACCGGCATTTGACGTATCCGGAAACCCTCTCGCTGAGCGCCTCCTGCGATGTCTATGTGTCGCTGCACCGCTCGGAGGGGTTGGGCCTCAACCTGCTTGAGGCGATGTCGCTCGGCAGGCCGGTGATTGCCACGAGCTGGTCGGGCAACATGGATTTCATGAGGCCTGACGATTCCTGCCTCGTCGGGCATACCCTCATCCCTGTGCGAGCGACCCACTACGCCTACCGGCCAGACGCCATTGGACCAGGGCAGGTGTGGGCCGAACCCAGCATCGCTGACGCCGCCCAGTGGATGCGCCGTCTTGCGGAGAACGTGTCGCTCAGGCGCCAGATCGGCGCCACGGCCCGTGCAGCGATGGATGCACGGCGGATGGAAGTATTGAAAGGCGAGGGTCTGGCCACTCTCGACCGTGTGGCGGCCACGCCTGACCATCTGTCACACTGCGGGCTGCATCGACGTCCGCTCCGCCGGTTTCGCACATCCCTGGCCACTCAGGCCTGGCGAAGGCTCAGGCAGAGGGCTCACTCGATGCGGGGACAGGCTGCCTCCGGCCAGTGAGCGCACACCGGCCTCGGGGCGCTACGGCTGTGGTCCCCAGCGAACAACGTGCACCGTCTCATGTCCGACGCCGGCCCGCTCGTATTTGGAGGGACGGGCTGCATGGTGGTGCGGTTGTCCGGCGCCGAGGCGGGTTCATGAACCCGACCACGTGGCCGACGGACATGCGGCTC
>JBIIDF010000157.1:0-6781 GCA_044238535.1 Vicinamibacterales bacterium | reverse complement strand
AATCCCGGGGGAAGCGACGGCCTCTACGTCGAGCGTGCCCTGGAGGCGCTGGCCTCACGTCGACGCCTGCGGGTGTCGGTGGTTGACGGGCTCACGTATTCCACATCGGGATCTGCCGACGACCGTTCGTCACACGTGCTGATGGTGCTCGGGTCGAGGACACTGAACCGGACCGGACGCGCCCGCGTGCAGCGGCACATTGAGGCGGGTCGCCCGGTGCTGGTGACCCTCGGACCGCAGGTCGATCGCGAGACGCTCCGCGAATGGCTGGGGCGCCCATTGGCGCTGCATCCGGACGACGCCCAGTGGCCGGGGCTGGGACGTCCGCTGGTGGTGGAGGACGTGCGGCATCCGGTATTCCTCGGGGTGCAGCGGCCCGATGCGATGCTGGGAGAGATCCTTGTGAGTCGCAGTGCCCGCACCGCGTCACTCGACGGCTGGCGCGTGCTGGCACGGGGCAGTGACGGGGTGCCGCTGCTGCTCGAGTCTGAAGTGCCGGGCAGTCGTGTGCTGGTGTGGACGTCCGACGTCGACCAGCAGTGGAATCGCTTTCCCCTGTCACCGGCGTTTGTACCCGTCCTGGCCGACACGGTGGCCTATCTGCTGGGGCAGACCTCCGGAGGACGCGATGCACGCGCGGCGATGGGCGAAGGGAACCCGTGGCCCCTGTCTGTGGGCGCGCTCCTGTCCGACATTCCCAGGGGGCCGGCCCCACCGGCCCCATCGCCAGAGGTGAGTGCCCGCCGAGTCGAAGCCGAGCAGCGGTGGTGGCAGGCCGGTCTGGCGCTGATGCTCGTCGCGCTGGTGGCCGAGGGATGGCTCGGGCGGCGCGCCCGCTGATTCGCGTACGATACGACCTATGGACGTGCACGCCCACGCCGTCGGGACCCTCCTGCATCAGGTGCGCGAGCGCCTGTGGCAGGTCGGGCGTTGCCGGACGTGGACGGTGGGTCTGACGGCCGCCAGTGTGGCGGTGGCGATGGGGTGGGTCGTGACGTGGTGGATGGCTGATGCCGGGGCTGCACTGGTGGTCGCGTCGGTGGCCACGCTGCTGGCGATGGGCGCCGTCCTGACCGCCACGGCACGGTCGGTGCCTGCACCACCCGCTGCCCGCGCGGTCGCTCGTCTGGTCGAGGAGCGTGTGGGCGGTCTGGACGACCTGCTGGTGACGCTGATCGATCACGAGGCGCAGCCGTCAGGGGCCGTTGATGCGCTGCGCCAGCAGGCGGATCGCGCGATCCGGGATGTGGGCATTGACGCTGTCGTGCCGTCCCGTGCGGTGACGCGTGCGACGCGGGGCCTGGTGGCGTCGGGGCTGGCGCTGGCGTTCGCGCTCACGGGCGTGAGTCCCACGCTGTGGCGTGCGTCACACGTGGCTCGTGCCTTCCTGTTTCCCGCGCGCATCGAGATCGTGGTGGATCCCGGTCCCAGCCGTGTGCGACGGGGGGCCGCCGTGCAGGTGGCCGCCCGCGTCACTGGTGTCGAGGGGCTGACACCATCACTGCTGCGCGAGACCGACACGGGTAGCGTGGCCGAGCCCATGCCGCGTGCGGACGATGGCCGCTACGTCTGGTCACTGGCGGCGCTCGACGCGTCGGTGACGTATCGCGTGACCGCAGGGCCCGTGACCACCGAGGCGTTCCGCATCGAGGCGATTGATGCGGCCGCGCTGACGCGCATCGACCTCACGTACAGCTACCCGACCGCGATGAGTGAGCCGGCACGCACCGACGCCGATAGCGGCGACATCTTCGGTCCGCGCGGTACTCGCGTCACCGTCGATCTCGTCTTCGATAAACCCGTGGTGAGTGGCGCCCTGCAGCTGGGCACCGGACAGCCGCTGACGGCCGAGCGTACCCCGGAGGGCCTGCGCGCCCACCTGACGATCGACCAGGACACGACCTACCGCGTGGCCGCACGCGACGGCGATGGCCTCGACAGCACGACGGGCGTCGAGTACTTCATCCGCATGCTCAACGACCGTCCCCCTGACGTGCGCATCGCGCGTCCGGGCGGTGACCGGCAGGTGACACCGCTGGAAGAGGTGATGATCGAGGCAGTGGCCGACGATGACTTTGCGGTGGCGTCGCTCGAGATTGTGGTACAGCGGCAGGGGAAGGCCGAGACCGTTGTGCCGGTGCGCACGCATCAGTCGCCGCAAGTGACCGGGCGGTATGTGGTCGCCATGGAAGACCTCGGGGTGACGCCGGGGGAGATGGTCAGCTATCACGCGCGGGCACGCGACGTCGGTCGCGGACGCGCTGCGACCCAGGTGCGCAGCGACATCTATTTCCTCGAAGTGAAGCCGTACGAAGAGACGTTCCGTGCCGCACAGACACAGGCGGCCAGCGGGCAGATGTCGGCGCCAGAGGTGCAGGCTCTGGTGGATGCGCAGAAGGAGATCATTGCGGCCACATGGAAACTCGATGCGCGCGCGCAGCGGGCCGGCTCGTCGGCCGCGCGTCGCGACCTGAACGAACTGGCCGTGGCCCAGCGGGCGCTGCGGGACCGCGTGCTCGAGGAGGCCGGCAACGTCGCGCAGGCCCTGGCTGATCCGACGCGCCGCCGCCGACAGGCCCCGCCCGGCGCGGGCGGGGCCCCGTCGCCGATGGCATTGGCCGCCGAAGCCATGGGCGATGCCGCTGACGAACTCGAACGGGCGCGACCGCGGCAGGCCCTGCCGCGCGAGATGGCGGCGCTCGAGCAGTTGCTGAAGGCCGATGCCGACGTCAAGGAGCGGCAGATCGCCCGGCAGCAGGGCAGCGGCCGCGCCGGCAATCGCCAGTCGCCCGATATGTCGACGCTGTTCGACCAGCAGCTCAGACAGCAGCAGCAGACGAACTACGAAACGCCGACCACCACGGAGACCCGCGAGGAGACGCCCCCCGAGGCCGATCCCCTGGCCCGGATTCGCGAACTGGCCCGTCGGCAGGAGACGCTCCAGCGCCAGCAGGACGAGCTGGCGCGCAATCGCGAGCGGCTCGCGGCGGAAGAAGCGCGCCGTCAGCTGGAACGCCTGACGCGCGAACAGCAGCAGTTGACCGAGCAGGCCGCCTCCCTCGCCCGCGACCTCAGGAGACCGTCGTCGCCTTCGCAGGGAGGTGCCGATGAATCGCGGGCGGTGCAGCAGGCGGCCGAGCAGATGCGGTCGGCTGCCGGTGACCTGCAGCGACAGGACCCGTCACAGGCCAGTGCCCGCAGCGGACGTGCCGCAGAGGCGCTCCGCAATCTGTCCCGACAGATGGAACGGGCGCAACCCGACGCACGCCAGCGTGCGCTGGGCGACCTGCAGTTCGAGGCGCGTCAGCTGGCTGAGGCCGAGCGTCGGCTGGCCACCGAGGCCGAGCAGCGCGCAGCCCGGACGCCGGGCACGGGCGGCACGTCGCAGCCCGGGACCACCACCGGGCCCACAACCGAGGAGTCACGGCGACTGGCCGCCGAACAGCATCGGCTGGCCGACCGGGCGGCGCAACTCCGTGACGCGGCGACGCAACTGGCTCGGGGCCTGACGCCCGACCGCGAGCCCGATCCCTCGACGCGCGAGCAGCAGCAGGCGGCGGTCGACGCGGCGCGGACGCTCGAGCGCAGCCAGCTCGATGCGCAGATGCGTGGATGGGCCGAACGGTTGGGCACGCGCCCGGAGCGCAGTGCCCTCGAGGCGGCCGCACAGGCTCGAGACCTGGCACGTGCGCTGGACCGCGTGGCCGGTCAGCTGGGAGAGGCGGCAGGTGTCAGCGACCGGGAGGGCGAGCGCCTCTCCGAAACCCTGCAGCGCACAGGAGAACTCCGGACGCAACTGGCAGATGTGCAGCGGGCACTGGATGCCCTGGCCAGGGAAGGCGAGACGCCGGACGCCGTGCCCGACCGGCAGCGGCGCCTGGGCCAGTTGCAGCGCGACGCGCAGGGCCGACTGGGGGAGGCGCGCGCCCTGGCCGAGGAGCTCCAGGAGGCCAATCCCGAACTGCGGCAGTCCCCGACCACGCCCGAGGACTGGCGCCCCAGTCTGTCGGACCCAGGCACCGAAGCGTTCAAGCAGGACCTGACGCGGTGGGAATCGCTCAAGCGTCAACTGCTGGCAGCTGTGGACCGCACCGAACGGCGACTGACCGACGCGCTGCGGGCGAGGATGCTGACCGATCGACTGCCAGCCGGAGGCGCGGCGCAGGTGGCCGACGAGTATCGACCACTGGTCGACCAGTATTTCCAGACACTGCCGACGCCGAGGCGGCCCCGGCCGTGATGTCCCAGGGGCAGCCCGCATGACCTTTGCCGTGGCGTGGCCCTGGTGGGCCCTGACCGCTGCCGCCATCGGCATTGGGCTCACAGCGGTGGCGTCCTATCGCGGCACCGTGCCACCGCTGACCTCACCCCAGCGGGGCGCCCTCGTCGGGCTGCGCGTGCTGGTGCTGAGCGCGCTGGTGGTGGCGCTGCTGCGTCCCGTCCGCCAGCGGCCCAGTGCCGAGCAGCCCACGCGTCTGCTGCCGGTGTTGGTCGATGTCTCCGGCAGCATGGGCATTCCCGATGCCGCAGAAGGCCAGACGCGCCTCGACGCCGCGCGGAGGCTGGTGCGCGCGATCGAGTCGGAGCTGAGCGGGACAGGACTTCGCGTGGAAGTCTGGCCCATGTACGGGGGCACCTCGGCGACAGCGCTCGACGACCTCGGGGCCGGCGGCGTTCGGAGTGATCTGGTGGCGGCGGTCGAGGAAGTGGCCGGGCGTGCCCTGGCCCGTGATGCCGCCGCACTCGTGCTGCTGTCGGACGGCGTGACGACGGAACACGGCGGTCTGCAGCCGGAACGGCGCGAGGCACTGCCGCTCTTCACCGTGGCCGTTGGCGGTGCGCAACCGGTGCGCGATCTGGAGGTCGTGCAACTGGAGGCTGGCCCCGCGGCACTGCCGGGCTCGGCCATGGATGTGCTGGCGGTCGTCGTGACGCGAGGGATGCGCGGTCGTGCGGTGACTGTGCGCCTGACGGAAAATGGTCGACCTGTGGATTCCGCCACGGTCACTCCGGAGGTCGATGCCGGTGCCATCCCCTTCCGCTTTGTGGTCACGCCTCCTCCGGACCAACCGACGGTGTATGCCGCCGAGGTCCAGCAGGCAGAGCCCGATGCCGTGCCGGACAACGACCGGCGTCAGGTGCTGGTACCTCCACAGATGGGGCGGCGGCGTGTGCTCGTTATGGAAGGGGCCCCCGGGTTTGAACACACCTTCCTGAAGCGGGCGCTGGCGACCGATGCCGCCCTGTCGGTGGATGCGCTCGTGCGCAAGGGCCGTGATGATCAGGGACGCGACACGTTTGCCGTGCAGGCCACGGAAGACCGGGCCGCCGTGCTGGCGCAGGGGTTTCCGTCCAGCCGGGAGACGCTGTTCCAGTACGACGCGGTGGTCCTGAGCAACGTCGAGGCCGAGTTCTTCACGCGGGCGCAACTCGACCTGCTCCGGCAGTTCGTGGCCGAGCGCGGCGGTGGGCTGCTGGTGATGGGGTCACGCAGCTTCGAGCGCGAAGGTATGGCGGCGACGCCCATCGCCGAGGTCCTGCCCGTGGACCCGGCCGCGCGCCGCTGGCAGGACCCGTCTGCAGATGAGGCCGCGCGCAACCTGCCCGCGAACGCCCCGGCGGTCACGCGTGACGGTGCCGCGCACCCGGCCACACGCCTGTCCGTCGACCGAGAGGCCAGCGCAGCGCTCTGGCGCAGCCTGCCCCCACTGGCGTCGGTCTCGCCCATGGGTGCGCCTCGCCCCGGGGCACAGGTGCTGGCGGTGTCGGCCAACCCCGGGGGCGCTGCGAGTCCGCTCATCGTGATGCAGCGCTTCGGTCAGGGGCACGCTCTGGTCTTCGGCGGTGAAGCCGCGTGGCGGTGGCGGATGATGCGGCCCTCGTCCGATACCGCGTATGCCAGTGTGTGGCGTCAGATGATCAGAGCCCTGGCCGCTCCGGCACCGGGGCCCGTGACGATCACGGCGGGCGGCGCGGCGGGACGCGAGGGGCAGACGCCGGTGCTGATTGATGTGCGTGACGCGCGGTTCCTGCCCGTGGCCGATGCCGAGGTGACGCTTACCGCGCAGGCACCCGACGGCCGGACCCGGTCGCTCCAGCCTGTGCTCACCGATGCCGCGGCGGGTCGCTACACCGTCGTGGTGCCGACAGGGGACACTGGGGTGTGGACGCTGACCGCCGAGGCCGTACATCGAGGGGTGGTGCGAGGAACGGCGGTCCTGCATGTGATGAGTCCGGCGCCCCGGGATGAGTTCAGGCGACCCGAGGTGAATGGTCCCGTGCTGCGTCGGCTCGCGGAAGCGGCTGGCGGTGAGGCATTCACCGCCGACACACTGCCGGCACTGGTCGACCGCCTGCGTCGTCTGCAGGCCGCGCCTGCCAGGTTCGAGGACGTCGACCTCTGGCACACCGTCTGGACCCTCGCAGGTATCATCGCTCTGCTGGCGTCGGAATGGACGCTGCGACGCCGCTGGGGTCTGCAATGACGACACGCCTCCGACCTGCCCTGATTGCTGCCGTGTGTGTGCTGCTGCTGCCTGGTCTGGCGGCGGCAGACACGCGACGTGCCCTGATCATTTCCGGGGCCTCCGGCGGCGAGAAATACGCGGCCGACATGGCGCAGTGGCGCACGACGCTCCGTGACGCGCTGGTGTCACGGCACCGATTCGATCCGGCGCAGGTGCAGGTGCTCGTCGACGAAGTCGCACCGGAGGGCACGCGGGCGACCGCCACGGCGGTGAAGAACGCGCTGACCCGCCTCCGGAGTGAGGCCTCGGCTGAG
>JBIIDF010000156.1:0-6785 GCA_044238535.1 Vicinamibacterales bacterium | reverse complement strand
ATGGCCCGCGCGGCACTGACCGCCGCGAAGCATCCCGGGGCCCCGACCTACCGCACGCACGAAGTGCTGGCTATCCTGATTCATGGTGACGCTGCGTTCCCCGGCCAGGGCATCGTGGCCGAGACGCTCAATCTGTCGCGTCTGCAGGGCTACGACGTCGGCGGCATGATTCACATCATCGCCAACAACCAGCTGGGCTTCACTGCGGATCCGCACGAATCGTTCAGCACCAGCTACACCAGCGGCCTGGCCCGCGGCTTCAAGATTCCGATTACGCACGTCAACGCCGACGACCCGGTCGCCTGCATCGAGGCGGCGCGCCTGGCCTGGGCGTATCGTCACCGCTTCGGCTTCGATTACCTCATCGACCTGGTCGGCTACCGCCGCTACGGGCACAACGAGGGCGACGAGCCGGCCTTCACGCAGCCGTCCCTCTATGGCCGCGTCACGTCGCATCCGACCGTGCGCGAGCAGTATGCCGCGGCACTCGCGGCGCAGGGTGTGGTCACGGCCGCAGACGCCGAGGCCATGGTGCAGAAGCACTTCGGGTCGATGGAACGCGCGTATGCGGAGCTCAAGCCCGAACGTGACTTCATTCCCGACTATCCGGCGATTCCTGACCCGGGCGAGGCGCAGCGCGTCGTCACCAGCGTGTCGCTCGACACCCTGTCGACGCTGAATACGCAGCTGATGCAGGTGCCTGAGGGGTTCACCATCCACCGCAAGCTCGAGCGTGGCCGCGAACGCCGCAAGGGCATGCTCGCCGACGCCGGCGAACGCACCATCGACTGGGCCACGGCCGAAGAGCTGGCCTACGCCTCGATTCTGGCCGACGGCATTCCGATTCGCCTGACCGGCGAGGACGTGGAACGCGGCACCTTCTCGCACCGCCATGCCGCCCTGCACGATGCCGTCACCGGGGCCAAGCACATTCCGCTGCAGCGCATGCCTGCGGCACAGGCGTCGTTCGAAATCCATAACAGCCCGCTGACCGAGAACGCCACCATCGGCTTCGAGTTCGGCTACAACATCCAGGAACCGGGGCGCCTCGTCCTGTGGGAAGGCCAGTACGGCGACTTCATCAACGGCGCGCAGACCATCCTCGACGAGTTCGTCACGTCGGGTCGGGCCAAGTGGGGACTGGCACCGTCGCTGGTGCTGCTGCTGCCGCACGGGTATGAAGGCCAGGGTCCCGATCACTCGAGCGGCCGCCTCGAACGCTTCCTCAACGCCGCCGCCGACAACAACATGCGCGTGGCCAACTGCACCACGGCCGCCCAGTTCTTCCACCTGCTGCGGCGCCAGGCCCTGCTGCTGCACGCCGACCCGCTGCCGCTCGTGGTGATGACGCCGAAGAGCCTGCTGCGCCACCCGATGACGGCCTCGACGCCGCGCGAACTGGCCGAGGGCCGCTTCCAGAGCGTCATCGACGATGCGGCCATCAGCAGCCCGGCCAAGGTCAAGCGCCTGGTGCTGTGCAGCGGCAAGGTCGCCGTCGACCTGTTCTCGGCCGAGGCCCGCAAGGACAACAGCTCGGTCGCCATTGTCCGTGTCGAACAGCTCTATCCGTTCCCGGCCGCAGAGATCACGGCGCTGCTCCAGAAGTATTCGAAGCTGAAAGATGTGTGCTGGGTCCAGGAAGAACCCGAGAACATGGGCGCCTGGGAATTTGTGCGTCCGCTGCTCGAGCAGCTCATCGACGGCCGCTGGCCGCTGCGGTATATCGGGCGCGTGCGCAACTCGAGCCCGTCGGAAGGCTTCGCCACGTGGCACGCCGCCAATCAGCGTGCCATTGTCGATGGCGTATTCGATCAGAAGGCCGAAACGAAAACCCTCGACCGCGTGCTGTCGAGGCAGGTGTAGGTCAGTCGAAGGGACTGCAGAGAATCTGTCATGCCAAACATCGTCGTTCCTGTGCTGGGTGAGTCGGTCGTCGAGGCGCGTGTCGCCAAGTGGCTGAAGAAGGTGGGAGATGTCGTGGCGGCCGGCGACCCGCTGGTCGAACTCGAGACCGAGAAAATTGACCTCGAAGTCAACGCCGACAGTGCAGGCATCATCGTGTCGATTGCGCACGAGGCCGGTGCCGACGTGAAGGTGGGTGAGGTGCTGGGCGTCATGGATGCGGTCGACGCCGCCACGGCGGCGAAGGCGGCCGCGACGGCTGCTGCCGCCGCACCCGCACCCGCGGCCGCGGCCTCCGACGCGCGCGCCGACGTCAAGGCCACACCCACGGCCCGCAATGTGGCACGTGCGCACGATGTCAGCCTCGACCGCGTGCCGGCGTCAGGTCCTCGCGTCACCAAGGACGACGTGCTGCGTGCTGCCGCACCGGCGCCGGCTCCTGTGACGGCCCCGGCACCCGCACGGGTGGCCACGCCGGCCGCACCGGCAGGCCCCCGCGGCGAGACCCGCGAACGGATGACGAAGCGGCGCGCCACGATTGCGCGGCGCCTGGTCGAAGCCCAGCGCACCGCCGCCATGCTGACGACGTTCAACGAAGTCGACATGAGCGCCGTGATGGCGCTGCGCGAACGCCGCAAGGAGGCCTTCCAGAAGAGGCACGGCGTGGGCCTCGGCTTCTCGTCGTTCTTCGTCAAGGCCGTCGTCGGCGCGCTGAAGGCGTTCCCGGCCATCAACGCCGAAATCCAGGGCGATGAAATCATCTACAAGCACTACCACGACATCGGCATCGCCGTCGGCGCCGAGGGCGGCCTCGTCGTGCCGGTGCTGCGCGACGCCGACCAGCGGTCGTTCGCCCAGATTGAGCAGGGGATTCGCGACTTCGCGAAGCGCGCGGGCGACGGGTCGCTCACCCTCGAGGACCTGAAGGGCGGCACGTTCACCATCACCAACGGCGGCGTGTTCGGATCGCTCATGAGCACGCCGATTCTCAACCCACCCCAGGTGGGCATCCTCGGCCTGCACAAGATCGCCGACCGGCCGGCCGTTGTCGGCGGACAGGTGGTGGTGCGGCCCATGATGTACGTGGCCCTCAGCTACGACCACCGCATCGTCGATGGTCGGGAAGCGGTGCAGTTCCTCGTGAAGATCAAGGAATTCATTGAAGACCCGGCTCTGCTGCTGGTGGAAGGGTGAGCCGCATCAGGTTCGGGTACGATAGCGCCATGAGACTGATCGCTGCCGCGCTGCTGGCGCTGACCACCGTCGGCGTCTCGGCGCAGGCACCTCTGCGGCAGGTGCCGGCTCCTCCGGATGTGGCCCGGCCCCCGGCCGACGCACAGAAAACGGCGTCGGGGCTCACCTACAAGGTGCTGCAGCCGGGGCAGGGCACGGCTACGCCTGCCGAAGACGACTACGTGACGGTGCAGTTCACCATCTGGACCGCCGATGGCCGCACCTACGACAGCTCGATTTCGCGTGGCATGACCGGCACGTATGCCCTACCGAAGACCATCAAGGGCTGGAGCGAGGGCGTGCGGTTGATGACGGTCGGCGAGAAGCGCCGCCTGTGGATTCCGAAGAACCTCGCCTACGACGGCATGTCGGGCCGTCCCCAGGGGGCCGTTGTTTCTGACGTCGAGCTCATCGAAATCATCCGGCCGCCCGACAAGCAGGCACCGGCCGACGTGGCTGCTCCCCCGAGCGATGCCGAGCGCACGGGCTCGGGATTGGCCTACAAATACATCCGCCGTGGCGACCCGAACGGACCGAAGCCGACGCGTGAGAGCCGCGTGACCGTGCATTACACGGGCTGGACGACCGACGGCAGCGTGTTCGACAGTTCACTGCCGCGCGGTCAGCGCACCACCTTCGGGCTGGGTGATGTCATCGAGGGCTGGACCGAAGGCATGCAGCTGATGGTCCCCGGCGACAAGATGCGGTTCTGGATTCCCGAGCGACTCGCCTACAAGGGAGAGGGCAACGGGCCACGCGGCATGCTCGTGTTCGAGGTCGAGCTGCTGGCCGTCACGCCCTGACCTGCGCCGGCACGGGGATTACCCGTGCCGGATCGCAACCGTCTTGAGCGTCGTGAAGCCCAGCAGGGCTTCGAGTCCCTTCTCCCGCCCGTAGCCACTCGATTTCACGCCGCCAAAGGGCAGCTCCACGCCGCCCGCTGCCCCGTAGTTATTGATGAACACCTGGCCGCTGTGCAGACGGCGGGCCATGCGGAACTGCCGGCCGCCATCGCGCGTCCACACACCGGCCACCAGACCGAAGCGAGTGCAGTTGGCGAGCGACACGGCCTCGGCTTCTGTGGTGAAGGACATGGCCGCCAGCACGGGGCCGAACACTTCCTCCTGCGCCAGCCGATGTGTCGGGGGCACGTCGCGCAGGAGCACCGGGGCCTGGTAGTACCCACCGGCCGGGACATCGGGCTGCACGGTGCCTGTCGCGACCACCGGTACGCCGGCGGCGTCTGCCTCCGTCAGGAACGCACGCACGCGGTCTTGCTGGGACTTACGGATGAGTGGGCCCAGGTCGAGGTCGAGAGCGGCGGGTCCCACACGCAGGGCCCGGAACGCCTCACCCACGCGAGCCAGCAGCGATTCGTAGATCGGTGCTTCGATCAGCAGGCGTGACCCGGCCGAGCAGGTCTGTCCGGCATTCTGCACGATGGCGTTGATGATGGCCGGCACCGCTGCATCGAGGTCGGCATCGGCGAACACGATCTGCGGACCCTTGCCGCCGAGTTCCAGCGTTACCGGGCAGTGCCGCTCAGCCGCCACCTGCTGGATGATCGTGCCCACGGCCGGACTGCCCGTGAATGAAATGTGATCGATGCCCGGGTGGCGGGCCAGTGCATCACCCACTTCATGCCCCAGGCCCGTGACGATGTTGAGGGCGCCGGCGGGGAAGCCCACCTCGGCGGCCAGCTGGGTGACGCGGATGAGCGACAGGCAGGCGTCTTCGGACGGCTTGATCACGCACACGTTGCCGGCGGCGAGGGCCCCGCCCACACTGCGACCGAAGATCTGCATCGGATAATTCCACGGCACGATGTGCCCGGTCACACCGTGCGGCTCGCGCCAGGTGAGGACGCTGTAGCCTTCCAGAAACGGAATGGTGTCGCCGTGCAGCTTGTCGCAGGCGCCGGCATAGAATTCGAAATAGCGTGCCAGTGCGGTGGCGTCGGCGCGGGCCTGCTTCGTGGGCTTGCCGCAGTCGCGCTGCTCGAGCGCTGCCAGTTCGTCGGCGTGGGCTGTGACGGCGGCCGACAGCTTCATCAGCAGCCGACCGCGCTCGGCGGCGGTGATGTGGCTCCAGGGCCCCTCGAAACAGGCACGGGCCGCACGCACGGCGGCGTCGATGTCGGCGGCGCCGCTGCGGGGAATGGTGTCGAACGCCTCGCCGGTCGACGGGTCGATGACTGACAGTGTGGCACCCGAGAGCGCGGGCTGTGACTGGTAATTGATGACGTTCAGCGCCATGTGTGCATTGTGAACCAGAACGCCGCCCGGGGCATCATCCGCGGCCGGTCGCCGGTTTCTCAACGGGCGCAGGCCCGCTACCGCCGCCGCAGGAACTCGACGAGCAGTGCACTCACCCGCGCGGGCTGCTCCTGCTGCACCCAGTGGCCGGCCGCATCGATGAGATGTGTGCCCTCGTAGCGTGTGGTGTGCGTCGACTCGAGGCGTTCGATGGCCCCGGGGCTTTGGTACACGCCCCAGTCCTGGCGGCCCCCGATGAACATCGACGGCACGTCGATCGTCCGGCCCGCGAAGATCCGCAGTGCCGAGTCGCCGCCACCCGACCGGTAGCCGTTGAGCCCGCCCTGAAATCCGGTCCGCTGGTATTCGGCCGTATAGACGGCGAGTTCGGCGTCGGGCAGCCACCGGCACGCCGCCACCTCCTGCGGTGTCGGCATCTCGGGTGCCACTGATTCCGCCATGCCAAGCGCAAGGTCCATCACGTAGTAGCGCGGCAGCTTGGCCCACTCGGCCGCCGTGCGTCCGGCGAGCGGCTGCGGCTGGTTCGGTGCCCAGTCGGCGCTCTTCATGTGGTAGTAGGCGCGCATGAAGGCCTGCAGGCCCTGGCGCGGGTGCCAGAGGTTCTCGTTCGCTTCGCGCGACTGGAAATAGCGCTGATAGTGCTTGCGCGGCGGCGACAGGCGGGCCAGGTCGTCGTAGATCGTGTCGGCCGCCGGCCGCGGCGGCGGGGGCGCACCATTGGCGGTGTTGAATGGAAGTGTGGCGGTGCCGCCGAAGGGCGCGCTCATCATCACCACCGATCGGAACAGGTCGGGGCGAATCACCGCGCACCATCCCGCCTGCGGCGAGCCCTGATCGTGGCCAATGACGGCGTGCACGGCACGATGCCCGAGTGCATACACCAGCGCCACCATGTCCTGCACCTGGTTGAACGTCCCGAACGGCGCCAGGTCATCGTCATAGCCGATGAGCGTGGTCGACGACCGTCCATAGCCGCGCCGATCCGGAGCGACGACGTAGTAGCCTGCCTCGGCGAGGGGCCCCATCACCTGCCGCCAGCTGTAGGCCAGTTCGGGGAAGCCGTGGAGCAGCAGAAGCATTGGGCGATTGGGCGTCTCGAATCCTGCTTCGAGCACATGCATGCGGAGGCCATTCACCCCGTCGACGAAGCGCGAGCGCACGCCCCGGGGCAGCACTGCCGGCTGATAGGGCTCGAGCACAGCGGGCCCCTGCGTGCCTGGCTGCACGGCGGCCGCCAGCCTGGAGGTAGGCAGGACGGCTGATGCCGCCGCCCCGAGGGCCACGGAGACAAACCCACGGCGGGTGACAGGCCATTCGACGACAGGACGGCGATGCTGACGCATATGTCTCCTCGGAAGTGTGCGGCGGGTTGCG
>JBIIDF010000155.1:0-6877 GCA_044238535.1 Vicinamibacterales bacterium | reverse complement strand
AACGGCGAGGGCACCATTGGCCGGCTCCTCACCGATCCGGCCCTGTCGCAGAGCCTCACCAGTGCCGCGGGCGACATGGCGGCCATCACCCGTCGCCTGGAACGGGGCGAGGGCACCGCGGGGCGCCTGCTGACGGACGATGGGTTGTATGTGCGCCTCGACGACCTGACGCGGGGCCTCGATGAACTGACGCGCAAGCTCAATTCCCCCGAAGGGACGGCCGGCCGCCTGCTTGAAGACGCCGCGTTGTATGAGAACATGAGGGATGCCGTCGCCGATGTGCGCCTGCTGATCCGCGATATCCGCAACGACCCCAAGCGCTACTTGAACGTCAAGGTCAGTTTGTTCTAACGGTCAGAGTCCGTTTGTTCTCAAGGGAGGTTCGTCATGGCACGCGACAATGGAACCGGCGCCGGCGGAGTGATGCTGGCGTTTGTAGTGGGGGCCCTGACCGGAGCTGCGGTGGCCTTGCTGTTCGCGCCGGCCTCGGGTGAGGAGACGCGTGAATACCTCGGCAAGAAGGCCCGCGAGGGGCGCGACCGTGCACGTGACATGGCAGACGAGGGCAAGGAGTTTCTCGACGAACAGGCCGAGGCCGTCAGCCGTGCTGTGGACGAGGGCGTCGAGGCGTTCCGTCAGGTGCGCCAGCGCGGAGAACGCGCGTGACGATCACGGCCGAGCTGCTGCTGGCGGTCATCGCCATCTCGGTGCTGGCCATGGCGATCACCCAGATCATCACCATCCGGGCCGCAATGGAGATGTCCCGTCGCCTCGACCGGCTGTCCGATCAGATGGAGCGCGACGTCAAGCCGCTGCTACAGAGCCTGACGCGCCTCACCGACGAGGCCTCGCGCACCGCCGCCCTGGCGACCCGTCAGGTCGAGCGCTTTGACCGCATGTTCGGCGAGATGGCTGCGCGCATTGACGAGACGCTCGACGTGGCGCAGTCGTTCATTCAGGGCCCCGCCCGCAGCGGCATGGCCCTCGTGTCCGGCATCCAGGCGGCGGTGTCGGCGTTCCAGGGGATTCGAGAGGCCTCCCGGCGTCGCCGGACCGCCCGCACGCCCTCGGGTGACGAGGACGAATCGCTCTTCATCGGATAGCGCAGTGCAGCAGCAGCGGCCGTCCGGCCGCTGCGGGAGACCCCTCATGACCCTTCAGTTCCGTCGCGCGGCCGTCGTGGCCGCCCTGCTGTGGCTTGCGGCCGGCCCGGTCGCCGCCCAGGAGTCGCGCCCTCTCTGGTCAGGCCGCTTCGACGTCGAGCCCAACAAGGCCCTGCTGGCCTGGGGCGCGTCGTTCTCGTTCGACCGCCGGCTCTTCGAAGACGATGTGCTGGGCAGCCTGGCGTGGGCCGAGGCGCTGACGCGCGCCGGTGTCCTGACGGCCGACGAGTCGACGGCCATCACGCGCGGGCTCAACTCGATTCTCGAGAATGGGCGCGCCAACCCCGACTTCCTGACAGGCCCCGACGAAGACATCCACTCGTTCGTCGAGCGCGTCCTCATCGAGCGCATCGGTGACCCGGGCCGCCGCCTGCACACCGGGCGCTCGCGCAACGATCAGGTCGCCGTCGACATGCGCCTTTATGTGCGCCGCCGCATTCCCGACATGCAGCGGTCGCTGCTGGCCGTGGTCGATGCGCTCGTGGCCCAGGCCGAGGCCGCCGGTGACGCTCCGATGCCGTCCTACACCCACGTGCGGCGCGCGCAGCCCGTGCTGGTGGCGCACTATCTGCTGGCCCATGCGCACGCCCTGCGCCGCGACATCGACCGGCTCGAGCAGGTGCGCGAGGAAGCCGATGCCATGCCGCTCGGGGCCGGCGCCATCGCCGGCTCCAACTATGCCGTCGACACCGGGTTCCTGGCCCGCCGCCTCGGCTTCTCGCGCGTGGTGCGCAACAGCATCGACGCCACCTCTGACCGCGACTATGTCAGCAGCTTTCTCCACGCCACGGCCCTGGCCATGGTGCACCTGAGCCGCCTCGCCGAAGATGTGGTGCTGTTCACGGGTGAAGAGTTCGGGTTCTTCGTGCTGTCTGACGCCGTCGCCACCGGCAGCAGCCTCATGCCGCAGAAGAAGAATCCCGATCCGATGGAACTGGTCCGCGGGAAGGCCGGCCGCAGCATCGGCCATCTCACCGCGTGGCTGTCGATCATGAAGAGCCTGCCGAGCGGCTACAACAAGGATCTGCAGGAAGACAAGGAAGGCCTCTTCGATGCCGAAGACACGCTGATGGGCTCGGCCGGTGCCGCCGCCACGGTCGTGCGCACGCTCACACTCGACCGTACCCGCACGACGCGCAGCGCATCGGGCTTCCTGCTGTCGACCGACGTGGCCGACTATCTCGTCTCGAAGGGCGTGGCCTTCCGCACGGCCCACGAAGTGGTGGGCGCCATGGTGCGCGACCTGCTGCGGCAGGGGAAGGAATTCGAACAGCTGACCCCCGCCGACTGGAAGCGCTTCCATCCGCAGTTTGGCGACGATGTGATGAAGGTGGTGACGGCGCAGGCATCGGTGCGGTTGAAGAAGACGCCGCAGTCGACGAACCCCGATGCCGTGAAGGCGCAGCTCGGCGAAATCAGCCAGTGGGCCGCCTCGCGGCGGGCCGCGCTGCGGTAGACGCCGCGGCCTCGCATCCGTGGTGCGGCCGGGGGCGTCTCATCGGTATGGCTTCAGGAACCGTCATCATCTACGGGGCAACCGGCGGCGTGGGCAGCGCCGTCGCCCGGCGTCTGCATCAGGCCGGCGTGCCCCTGCATCTTGTCGCGCGTCAGTCCGCGGCCCTCGAACCGCTGGCGGCTGAGACCGGTGCCACCTGCACGGTGGGCGACGTGCGCACTCCCGAGGTGTTCGCACAGGCCACAGCAGCCGCCGGCGAGTCGCTGGCTGGTCTCGTCTATGCGGTGGGGACGCTGTCGCTCAAGAGCCTGGCGCGTGTGACCGCCGACGACATCCTCGACGACTTCCGCGTGCATGCCCTCGGTGCCGCCCTCGCGGTGCAGGCCGCGGCCGGCGCACTCAAGGCACACGGGGCGGCGTCGGTGGTGCTGTGCTCGACCGTCGCGGTGCAGACCGGCTTTTCAAACCATACCGCCGTGGCGATGGCGAAGGGTGCGGTCGAAGGTCTCACCCGCACGCTGGCCGCCGAACTGGCGCCGGCCGTGCGCGTCAATGCCGTCGCGCCGTCGCTGACCCGCACGCCCCTCACCGCCGGGCTGCTGGCCAATCCGCAGATGGTGGCGGCCATCGAGAAGGCCCACCCGCTCGCGAGGCTCGGCACGGCCGACGACATCGCCGCCGCGATCACGTTCCTGCTGAGTGCCGATGCCGCCTGGGTGACCGGACAGGTCCTCGGCGTCGACGGCGGACGCGGGCGCGTGCAGGCGCGCTGAGCTGATCGCGCCGTGCAGACCACGCGCATCGCGGGCTGCCGCGTCCGGGCCGGTCTGGCCTTCGCGGTGCTCGTGTGCGCCACTGGTGCGTGTCATCAGGAAGACCCCTATGCCGGCGCCGGCGCCTATCGCGAACAGCAGGTGGTGCTCGAGCGCGAAGTGCAGGGCCTGCGCGACATCATCTCGCGCCTCGATACGGGCGACGCCCTGCTTCCGGCATCCGACATCATCGTCGCGGTTGACGACATATTTGTGCAGGAGCTGCTGTCGGCCGAGCTGCCCCTCGAGATTGCGGTGGAACCGTTACGCGTCTCGCTCACCGGCGTGAAGGTGGCCTTTGCCGGTGCGCCGCTGGTCGAGCTGCAGGGGCATGTCGTGCGCGAGGGGGCCGTCGCCGTCGAAGGTGACGTGCGCGTCATCGGGGCGCTGAGCGACCTGGCGATCGACGCCGAGGCCTCGGTGCTGCGGGCATCCGTGGCCGTCGATCACCTGGCCATCGATCGGGTCTCGGGCCTCGAGGCCTTCGTGCGCGGCTCGACGCTCGACGAAGTGGCACGCACCATCCGGCTGCAGATGGCCAGCCGCCTGCCGACGCTGCAGCTGCCCATCGCCATTCAGCAGACCATCACCGTGCCCGGGCTCACCGAGGGGCCGGTGACCATCAGTGCGGCGCGCCTGCCCCTCACGGCCTCGGTCTCGCGCATGCTGGCCGGACGCGGACGCCTCTGGGTGGCCCTCAACGTCGGCGTCGGCATCGTCGAGCGGGTGCAGGCCGCGCCGGTGCGGGGCGTGGTCGACCTCAGTCGCAGGAAGCCGAAGTCATGACGCGCCGCGCCTGGCTCATCGGCATCGGCGTGCTGCTGCTCGCAGGTGCAGTGGCCGGGGGCATCGTCGGCTGGTCGACGTATCGCCAGTGGAAGGAACGCCCCGACCGCAAGACCGTGGCCGAGATGCAGGCCGACATCGATGCCCTCATCGCCGAGCGCGATGCCCTGCGCGCACGGCTCGACACGGCTCTGCAGGCCGACGCACGATCGGTGGGCATGCCCACCCAGCCCGTGCGCATCGGCATTCCCACGTCGCTGGTACGCACGCTGGTGCAGCGCCTCATCACGGGGGTGGCCGACCAGGTCGCGCTCGAGCTGCGCAATATGTCGATTCGCAGGCAGGGCAGCATCAGGCGCGTCGTGCATCTGGGCGATTACGACCTGCGCCTCAACGTATCGCGTGTGCGCGCGCGGATCACGACTGGCACACCGACCGTCACGTTCGGACGCAATCGCATGGCGCTGGGCCTGCCCGTTCGTCTCGCCTCGGGCACGGGCGAGGCGCAGGTCGACTTTACCTGGGACGGCCGCAACATCAGCGGCATGGTCTGCGGCGACATGGCCGTGAAGGAAACGGTCACCGGCTCGGTCACGCCCCTCGACAAGCGCCTCACCGGCACGCTCACCTTTTCGACGACCGGGCAGCAGCTGATCGTGACGCCGCGGCTGAGTCCCCTCACGCTGCACCTCAAGGTCGTGCCGTCCGAGGCGTCGTGGGCCACGGTGCAGCGCATCCTCGACAGCCGCAAGGGCGTGTGCGGCATGGTGCTGAGCCGCGTCGACATCCGGGGCTCGCTCGACCGGCTGCTCGACAAGGGCTTTGACGTCACCATCCCCACCGGCAAGGTGCGTCCCGTGGCGCTGCCCGTGGGCGTGCACTCGGCCCTCAAGGTGAAGGGCCGTTCGGTGCCGGTCGTGGCGCGCGCGGGGGCCTTCACCGTCACCCCCGACATGATCTGGCTGGGCGCCGAGGTCGACATCGACACGCGCGGTATAGTGTCGGCACGATGAGCCTCGCCTCCGTCAAGGCATTCCTGTCGGTGCACGCGCCCGACCTGCAGGTGGTGGAACTCGAGACCAGCACCGCCACCGTCGCCCTCGCGGCGGCCGCGCATGGCGTCGAACCGGGACGCATTGCCAAGACGCTGTCGCTGCGGGTGGGCGATGACGTGATTCTGCTGGTCACGAGCGGCGATGTGCGGCTCGACAACCAGAAATACAAGGCCACCTTCCGGGCCAAGCCATCGATGCTTGGGGCTGACGATGTCGAACGCGAAACCGGTCACCCGGTGGGCGGTGTGACGCCGATTGGCCTGGCGCGTCCCCTGCGGGTCTACTGTGACGAATCGCTGCGCGCCTATGACGAGGTGCTGCCGGCCGCGGGGGCGATGCATGCGGCCATCCGGCTGTCGCCCGACCGCCTGGCGGCGCTGTCGGGGGCGCAGTGGGTCGACGTGACGCGTCGCCCCGAGGCGGATGCTGCGGGGGGCCCTGAGGCCACCCCGTCAGCCCCCGCGTAACGTCGCTGGTCGGCGGGCTTACCGCTTCGAATACTTCGTGAACGCCCCGCCGGCCTGGCGGATGGAATTCGGCCCCTCGGCCGCGAAGATGGTGCCGTCGGCATCAACGGCGATGCCTTCGCCGGCCGTGCCCTGATACACGCGATCATCACGCTCGAACGGCGGCACGAACCCGACGATGCGGTCTTCGTCGAGGGGACCGATGCGGACGCCGTTGCGCCAGTTGACGTGATTGTAGGGGCCCGACTCGGAATCGATGGCATACACCTGGCCGTTGGCGATGGTGAAGCCGCTGATGCGGCCATACATGTAGCGCGACTCGAGATACGTGCCGTTCTGATCGAAGATCTCGAGGCGGTGATTACCGCGGTCGGCGACCCAGAGGCGGCCCTTCGCATCGAACATCAGGGAATGCGGCGTGCGGAACTCGCCGTGCTTGACGCCGATGCCGCCCCAGCTCTTGATGAACTTCCCGTCGGGCGAGAACTTGCTGATGCGCGACGTGGCGCCGCGCTTGAGGCCCTCGGCCACCTGTGCGGCGGTGGTGAAGCCCTGGGCGTCGTGGCCGTCTGACACATAGATGCTGCCATCGGGTCCGACGACCACATCGTTGGGCTGGTTGAACTCACCGTCGGCATTGCCGGCCTTGCCGGCGACGCCGAGGCTCATCAGCTTCTCGCCCTTCGGGCTGAACTTGTGCACCTGGTGGCCTTTGGTGCCGGCCTTGTTGCCGGCAAAGTCGGCGATCCACACATTCCCCTGGCGATCGACGTGGATGCCGTGGGGCGTGACCATGACGCCCTTGCCGATGTTGGCGAGGATGGCGCCGGTCTTCCGGTCGAACTTGAAGACGGGATCAACGGGATTGTTGTCGCAGTCGACGGGCCCGCCGCCGGCGGTGCCGGCGCCGCAGCGTTCATAGGCCCAGACGTTGCCGTCGGTGGGGTCGATCTCGATGCCGGCGCTGGTGCCCCAGGTGCGGCCGGCGGGCAGGGTGCCCCAGTTGCGGGTGACGACCGGGGCGGGGTTGGGGAAGCCCTCGCCGGTGATGGGATTGGCGACCTTTCCGGCCTGTGCGAGCGCCGGGGTGCCGGTGTGCGACAGGGCCGCGACACACACGACGGAAAGGCCGAGACCT